>JBIIMX010000112.1:0-9553 GCA_044337765.1 Pirellulales bacterium
TGGAGGCGGTGCACCATGCCTTCGGGCTCGAGGCCGAGACGGCCGTCGGCGCGGCCGATCCGGCAGGTTCGCATCTGGTGAAGTCCAGCCCGCTCGACGTGGTCCGGCGACTCGAGGGGATGGAAGACCTGGCGATCGAGGACTGCCAGCTCGATTCATCGCAGGCCCTCGTGACGTTCACCGACCTGCCCGACACACCGGGTGTGGCGGCCGATGTTTTCGAGGAGGTGGGCAGGGCCGGGCTCAACGTCGACATGATCGTGCAGAGCCACCCGCGGAACGGCCGGGCGGAGATTTCGTTTACCGTTCCCGCCGAGAGCCGCGACAAGGCGATCGAAGTGGCGAGAAAGATCGCCGCAAGCCGCGGGGCCAGCGTCGCCGACGTACCGCACGTGGCAAAGCTTTCGATCACGGGCGTCGGCATCCGCAGCCATGCGGGCGTGGCCGACCGGCTCTTCAAACCGCTGGCCGACGAAGGCGTCAACATCGACCTCGTGAGCACGAGCGAGGTCCGCCTGAACGTGGTCGTCGCGGCCGAGCACGGCGACAAATCGCTCACGGTGCTCCGCCGCGCGTTCGGCCTGTAGCCGCGGGCGAGGCGGCCACGGGAGCCGTCGGCACTCCTCAGCCCAGCACGTCCGAGAGCACTTCTTCGGCGACGTAGATCGGCAGGTTGGGCTCGCAGGTCACCGCCACGGCGATCGCGTCGGAGGGACGGGCATCGATCTCGACCACCTCACCGTCCTTGAGCACGCGGATGGTGGCGAAGTAGGTGTGCTCTTTCAATTCCGAGATGACGACGTCCTGGAACTCTCCGCCGAGCAGTTCCACCGCCGCGACCAGCAGGTCGTGGGTGAGCGGCCGGGGCGACTGGTGATGCTTCACGCGACGGTCGATGCTCGTCGCCTCGAAGAGGCCGATGAGGATCGGAAACGTGCGGTCGCCCTCGACCTCCCTGAGGTAGACCACCTGCTGGTCGTTGATCTCGCTGATAATGATCCGCGAGAGTTCCATCTGGACGCTCATGATTTCGTCTCCGACTGTGCGGGCCCGTGGGGACACAAGGCTCAAGAATGACGGATCCGACCGCCTGGCTCCAGAGTACCCGAAACCGAATGGCATTTCACGCGAGGCCGGCCAGCGCAGCTCTGCTGAGCAGGCCGCCACTTGCCGGATCAAGGAAACTGCACAGTCACCACCGCGGTGACTGTGGAAAACGCCCGGCCATCCCAGGCGCGAACCGTAAACGCGGGGCGCACACCGACGGCACCCACTGGCGGAATCCAGCGGACTTTCTGCCCGGCCAGCAGCCGCCGCTGTGCCGGCGCGGCCGCGGCGGCCACCGACACGTTTCTCCAGACGGCACCGTCCCACCGCTGTAACGTGCCGCCGCGGATCGCCTCCACCCGGAACGAGATCGCCGGCGAATCGACATCGACCGCCCCCGAACTGGTGCGGAGCATGTCGTGGGTGATTACGAAGGGCGTGTTGCGAACGCCGCCCCCGAAGGCCACGACGGCCGCGATCGTCGGGGGATCGTTGACCGGTGTTACGCGGATCGTGCGGTTTGCAGAGACGGTCGTCGCGCCGTCGCTCGCCTCACACAGCAGTGTTCGGTTGGCCGTATCGTTCAGCGGCGCGGTATAGCGAATGCGGCCAATCGTCGCGAAGTAGGCCGACACGGCGGCTGACGAGCCGGTGAATGCACGGGACAGCGGCGTGCCTGAGACTGCGACGCCAGGAGCCGGTGCGGCGCTCAGCACGCCCGCATCGACTGTCAAGCGGACCGTGACCGGCGTCGAATCGATGTCCCTGACGACCGGGACTCCGGCCGGCCAGACGAGGTTCCCAGCGACGTCCTCGGTGACCGTGAAGCCGATCGGAATCCGCACTTCGGGAGCATCATTCACGGCGAGGATCGTCACCGGCACCCGTACGGTGCTCGACAACCGCTGCGTGACCGGCCCCTCGGCGATCGTCACGACGAGCGTCCGCACACCCGAAGCGTTGGCCGCTGGGGTGTAGGTAATCCGTGCCGGCTCGGCCATGAAGAAGGCGTTGAGGTTCGCCAGCGTGCCGGTGAACGTGCGGGAGGTGGGTGTTCCACCGACCACGACGCCCCCACCGTTGGCCACGGCGATGACACCGTCCGCGATTCCCAACGTGACGGTCATCACCGTCGCTCCCGCGGAATCAGCGTCGGAGAATGGCTCGTTCACGAACCGCAGGCCGCCCGGGGTGTCCTCGGTGAAGAAGAAGCCGGTGGGCGCGGTGATCCGTGGGGCCGACCGCGGCTCGACGACGTTGAGCACGTTGATCGTGACGGCCGTCTCGACGGACTTCGCCGGGATGCCCGCGTCGGTGGCCACGATGGTACATCGGTACGCGTTCTTCGCCTCGAAGTTGGCTGGGGTCTTGAGCCTCACCTCGCCCTTCGCGGGATCGACCGTCACGAGCGCGGCGTCGTCCGCCTGGCCTGTCTTGAGCGAGTAGGTGATCGTGTTGCCGGGGGCATCGTCGGCGTCGGTCGCCCTGGCCGTGTAGACGACCGTGGAGGCGTCGGCGTTTTCGTTGACCGCACCTGTGAAGCCGCTGGTGAAGAATGGCGCGAACAAGTTGCTGTCGGCTGTGATCGTGGCGAACCGCAGGGCGCCGCCGACGTTCGGGGTGCGGCTCGCCGCCACCTCGGCGGCGATCGCGCGGGTGGGGTTTTCGTAGCGCAGCGTGTTCACGCCGCCGCCGCCGTCGAGCGTGCCCGGGAACACGACGTCGGGCCCGGTCATCTTGAAGAGGTCGTCCGCGGATCCCCCCACGACCCGCTCGATCGAGGTGCCCGCGTGCGTCGCCCGGTCGCCGTCGGCCGTCGTGGCCGTCACGCTGCCGAGCGTGACGGTCAGCGGCGCATTCACGCCGCTGAAATCCATCACGTCGCTGCCGCCGCCGGCGCCCTCGAGCACGCTATCGGTGCCGAAGTCGTTCGTGAAGCCGAAGGTGTCGTTGTCGGCGCCCCCTTCGAGCGTGTCGTTGCCGGTGCCGCCCCGGAGAAGATCGTTCCCCGCGTCGCCGCGGATCGTGTCGGCGTCGGCGTCGCCCTCGAGCTTGTCCGCTGCCGACGAGCCGGTGAGCGTGTCGCCGCCGTTGCGGCCCTCGAACCAGACGGCATGGACGCCGCCGGTCAGCGAGTCGCTCTTCGAACCGCCGATCACGTGCCGCAGATCGACGACGCCCGCCACGCCGGTCACGGCCCGTGGCGCCGCGAGGCTGGCGATGGGCGAATAGTCAACCGTCACGGGGCTCGTCCAGAGCGAGTAGTCGAGCGTGTCGAGGTCGGCGAAAGCGTTGCCCGACGTACCGCCACCCTCAAGCCGGCCGGCGAAGGCCGCACCGTCGGCGATCCGGAAGGTGTCGGCCGCCGGGCCGCCGCGGACCAGATCGATGCCCGCGGCAGAGACGGCTGTCACGCGGGCGGCGCCAAAGCTGGCGACGATCTGGTCGCCGACGTCGAACTGGATGCCGGTCTCGCCGGTCGAGAAGACCATCCGGTCCGTGCCCTGATTGAAGATCTCGGCGACCGTGTCGGTTTGGCCGAAATCCAGGAACTCGTAGGTGTCGTCGTCGGTGTTGCCAGCCAGCAGGTTCGTGCCCGCCTCGCCCCGCAGCGTGTCGTTGCCGGCGTTGCCGAACAGCGAGTCATCGCCGGAGCCACCGAAGAGCGTGTCGTCGCCGCCGCGGCCGTCGAGCGTGTCGTTGCCGCCGCGGCCGTCGAGCCGGTTGTCGCCGTCGGTCCCGGAGAGTTCGTCGTCGGTTCCGTAGAGTTCGTCGTTGCCTTCGCCACCGACGACGTGGTCGAAGCCGACCGCGCCAGCGGTGCCGGTCGCCGTGCCGGCCGCGAGGTCGACCGTGACCCCGGCCGCCCACGCTCCCCAGTCGCCGACGGTGTCGGTGTAGCGGATCGAGTCGGTGCCACCTCCGGCCACGAACCGGGCCGTCGTGGCCGCGGCATCGCGGAGCGTGAGGCTGTTCGAGCCGTCGCCGAGCGTGACCAGGTCGAGACCGTCGTTGAACCAGCGGACGGTAACGGCCTGCGCGGCCGACGTGGCGACCGTCCCCTCGACGGCGTTGCCGACCCGGACCTCGAAGCCCGGCGCGCCGAGCGCGGCCAGGTCGAGCGTGTCGGTGCCGGCATTGGGAAACTCGCTGACCCGCGTCGTGCTGCCGGCCGCCACGAGATACCGGTCGTCGCCGCCACCGCCCGCCAACTGGTTGTCGAGGCCGGTGCCGCCGTCGAGGAGATCGTTCCCTTGTCCCCCGGTGAGCACGTCGTCCCCCGCGTTGCCCCGCATCACCAAGCGTCCGGTGAAGATGCCGGCCGAGAAGATGTTGTTGCCGTAGCCGCCGGCGAACAGTCCGACCTCGAGGTCGGTGGCGACGTCCGTGCCGTAGGCGACGAGCTGGGCGTCGGTGAGCGACGCGAAGGCCAGGTCGGCGCCGGCCAAGAGCGTGGACGTGTCGAGCACGAGCGTGTCGGTGCCGTCGCCGCCGGAATAGGTGTCGGGAGTCTCGCCCGTCGGGGCCACCGCGAACTCGCCGCCGAGCGTGACGTCGCGGACGACGATCGTGTCGTTCCCCTGGCCGCCGAAGGCCCGCTGCCCGACCGTGGCCCCGCCGGCCCCGACCACGAGCAGGTCGGCGCCGTCGCCGCCGCTGAGCAGGTCGGCACCGGCGCCACCGAACAGTTCGTCGTCGCCCCCCATGCCGAAGATCGAGTCCGCCCCGGCGCCGCCGAAGGCGGTGTCGGCCTGACCGCCGCCGGTGAGCGTGTCGTCACCGTCGCCGCCGTCGAGCACATTGCCGGCGCCGAGCGTGCCGTCGGAGCGGGCCCCGCCGCGGCCGCCCTGAATCATGTCGTTGCCGGCGTCGCCAGAGAGCACGTCGCCCTGGAGGCCGCCGTCGATCCGGTCGTCGCCGCCCCGGCCGCGGATCGTGTCGCGACCGCCGTAGATGATGATGTCGTCGTCGATCATGAAGGAGCCGATTTCCGACAGGTGCGTCTGCACCAGATCGAACGTCACGTCGCGGGCGTCGTCGCCGATGAGCAGGTCGGCCGAGGCGTCGCAGCCGCCGTCGATGAAGTCGTCGCCGTCGAAGAGCTTCACGATCCGCTCCTCGTTGCCGAAACCGACGGTCACCACCTGCCGGCCGGTGATCGTGATCCGGAAGTCGGTGCGGGTGGTGTCGGGCACGACGTCGTACGGCACCACGGCGAGGCCGCCGTAGACCACCTCCGCGGGCTGCGGGGCGCCGGCCCCTCGCGCGAAGATCCGGCCCGGCGCTGCGAAGGCCACCTCCCCACCGTTGCCAAGGGAGTTGGCCGTGAATACGCCGCCGAGGCTACCGAGGGCGAAGACCCCGCCGGCCGCTGTCCGCTCGAGCCCCGTCAGGTATTCCAACAGTCCATCCTTCTCATCATCATGACCCGGCTGGGCGATGTCGGCATGCCGGGTCGCCGTGAGCGTGAGCGCCGCCGACACCACGGTCGTGTCCACCTGAAAGATCGCCTGCTGGCGGGCCGGGCTGAGGCCTTCAGAGACCGGCGTCAAATCGGGGGGGCTGCCCACGAAGCCGACGAAATACACCTCCTGCGGCGAGCGGACCGCGAGGTCGCCGACGGCATACAGCGGCTGCGGCGTGCCGTCCACGGGCGTCTGCAGGCGACCGAACTGCCGCCACACGGCGGTGGCCGGCGTGTAGGTGACGAGCGTGCCGCGATCCGTGATCCCGATCAGCCGCGCGGAGTCGAGCACGTCGAGGGCGACCACCGTGCCGAACTCGCAGGGGCCGAGGTCGGTGAGCCGCCCTGCGGAGACGTCGTACTGCCACAGGCCGGCCGCTCCGCCCGTGGTCGCCGTGCCGGCGATGAACGCGGTCCCGCGGTCGAACATGGCGAGATCGCGGGCCACGAACTCCGTGAACGCGCCGATCTTTCGGGCCGCGAACGGAGCGGTGCCGATCTCCCAGAGGATCGACTTGCCCGCGTCCGTGCCGCCGGCCGCCCGATTCGTCACCGCGTACAGCGTCTCGGGCATCGACAGGCCGCCGCCGGTCACCTGGAAAAACCTCTCCGTGGGAGTCTGACGGATGATGTAGGTGCCGGACACGAGGTTCGGAAACTGGAACGAGGCGTCCGGCCCGCTCGACGTGGTCGTGGCGACGAGCCTCTCGCCCCCGTTTTCTTGGCGATACAGGCTGATCGTTTGGTCGGGAATCCCTGACTCGCCCCGGCCCTGGACGAGGTCCGGCACGAGCGTAGTTTGGGCGGCGGCACTGTGCCGCCAGACACTGCCCTTGATCGTGCCGAGTTCGAGCTGCACGAACCCGCCGCCGAGCGGGCCGACCGACGGCTGCGACAAGGTCGGCCCGGCCGCGGCGAAGTCGCCGAACGAAGCGAGCGCGAGCACCTGTCGCCGGACGGAATCGCCCTGAAAACTGACCAGGAAGTCACGGCCTGCGGCGTCCAGGCCGTCGAACAGGTTGACGGTGCCCGGCGGGGTGACGACGGCCACGTCCTGCAACGGCGCTGTGTCCAGACGAACCGTGTAGGAGGCAGCGGGCAGGCCGTCGAATCGATAGCGGCCCTGCGCGTCGGTGATCGTGCCGGGCTCCCCGGGATCTCTCACGCCGTTGGCGATCACGTCGAGGAATACCGTCAGGCCTGCGAGCGGCTCGGCCGGCCGCCCCTTGGGCTGCCCGAGAACGGTGCCGCGAATCGTGCCCGTTAGCCGCTCGGCGACCGTGAAATCACGGTCGTCGCGGACCTGGCCGCTCTGCAAGTCGACGTCGCGTTGGTTGGGAAACACGTCCCACCGTGCCTCGTCGACCGCGAGGCGGACGGAGTAGTCACCGGGGGGAAGGAAGTCGAACCAGTACCGGCCCTGGGCATTTGTGCGCGCAGTCTTCTCACCCTCGTCATACGCGCCTGAGTCGTTGGCATCGACGTAGACCGAGGCGTCGGCGAGCGGGGTCGGCGCGCCCTGCGGCTGCTCCTGCCGCACGATTCCGCCGATCCGCCCCGGCTGAAAGAAGCCCGCCGGCAGGATAACGTTGGGATGCTCCGCGTCGAGCGTGACGACGGCCGTGAACGTGGGCCCGTCGTTCCGCTGCCAATAGAAGGCGTCGCCGGTCACGGTCACGCGGTAGGTGCCGGCGGGCAGACCATCGACGCCCGGCACGCGAACGCTGCCCACGGGGGAAACCACGTCCGGCACGTAGACCTTCCCCACACCATTCTCGACGAGGTGCTCGACGCTGATCGACCAGGGCGCTTGCCCTTTAGCCAACTCGGCCACCGGATCGACCGTGCCGGATGGATCAGCTTCGGTGCCGCCGCCGTCGCGGTCTTCGAAGATCCGCACGGTGATCGTGTACGGCGCGTCGGGATAGACCTCGGGATGGAAGAAGACGTCGGGCTCGCAGGCCGAGGCCTCCGGGTCCTGCGTGGGCCGCGTGCGGAAGCCACCGTGCAGCGCTGCCTCGATCGGCCGGCCGGGCTCGACGTTGGCCACGGACCCGGTCACCTGCTCGAAGGGCCTGATGAACGCGTCGTAGCCGGCGGCGGTGGTGCCGCCCCAGACCACGTCGCGGCCGAGGCCGGCATAGATCTCGTCGTCGCCGGGGCCGCCCTCGATCCAGTTGTTGCCGGGTCCGCCTTCGATCACATCATCGCCATGGCCGCCAAAGATCCGGGAGTTGCCCCCCGTCGACACGATCCAGTCACTTCCGGGGCCGCCGGCGATCAGGTCGTTGCCCGTGCCGCCTTTGATTTCGTCGGCCTCGAAGCCGCCGCCAATCCGGTCGGCCCCCTGCGTGCCCACGAGCACGTCGTCGCCCGCTCCACCTTCGAGCCACGAGGCAAAGGCGTAGGAGGTCGTCGAACCGGCCAGTGCCCGGCTCCAGGTGCCGGCCGACGCGGAATACACCGGCAGGCCCGACTCGGGTGCGAACACCCGTTCCTGACTAGCGAGAATGGCTGCGAAGTCGCGGACGGAGTCGCCTCGTGCCTCGACGCCGATCTCCTGGCTGAAGGCGTAGATGAAGTCGCGATCGGCACCGCCCCAGAGGAAATTGGCTCCGGCGCCCCCCTCGATGAAGTCGGAGTTGCCCTCGCCGAGCTGGGAATCGTGCTTGCCACCTTCACTGTCGCCCCAGATCACGTCGTTGCCGGCGTCGCCGAAGAGCTGGTCGTTGCCCCGCTGGCCGACGAGCGTGTCGTCGCCGTTGCCGCCGCGGATCGTGTCGCCCCCGCCGTCGCCGTCGATGTTCTCCTCGCCGAGCAGCCGGTCCTCGCCGTCGCCGCCGAAGATCGTGTCGCCGCCGAGACCGCCGTCGATCGTGTCGGCACCGGGTGTGCCGGCCAGATACTCGGGATGCTTGCGGTTGAACTCGACCAGGTCGCCGATCTCATCGTCGCCGAGCAGCTGATCTGCCCCCTCGTCGCCGAAGAGGACGTCGTTTCCGCCGTAGCCCACGAGCAGGTCGCCGTCGCCGCCGCCGTGCAGTTCGTCGTCGCCGCCGCGGCCCTTGAGCGTGTCGCGGCCCCAGTCGCCGAAGAGAAAGTTCCTGCCCGAGCCGCCGGTGATCCGGTCGTTGCCGTCGCCGCCGTGGCCGACGACCGGTTTCGTGATCGCGGGGTCGATCGTGACCACGTCATTGCCGGTCCGACCGTCGAACCAAATGAAATCGAACTCCTTCGTGTTGAACTCCTTCGACTCGAAGCCGCGGCCCCGGACGACGACAAAATAGTTGCCGGCGGTGTCGCGTTTCGGCTGCTTCGTGGCCGGGTCGATCGCCCGCACGACTTCAAACTCTTCCGAGTCGTCGACGAAGCCATCCACGCCGGCCCGGGCGCCGAGGTTGAGCGCGAGCACCTTGCCGGTGCGGGATTGTGGCTGCAAGACACCTTGCCGGTCTCGATCAAAAAGATTCGGGGGCGACAGCTCCCCATCTGATAGTTGCACATCGACGAAATCCACCACGGCCGCCAGTTTCGGCGGACTGTCGGGGCAGGTCTTCGCCGCCCAGTCGAGAAGCCGGATGTCGAGCAGGTCCATGCCGGCGCTAAAGAGCGTGACGAAGCCGAACGGGGTGCTGAACCCGAGCTTCAGATAGGCCTGAAAGAAGGCGTCGAGCGAGCCCTCGAAGTCGAAGATGCACTCCGGACTCTTGTTGAACAGCCGCGTGAACTCGTCGAGGTGGACCTTGCCGTCGCCATTGGGGTCGCGGAGATTCGCGCCGATCGTGCCCCGCAGTCCGCCGGCCGCTCCCGCCTTGGCCACGGCCACCTCCAGCTCCGCACCCGCCCCGATCGTGGCGGTGAGCGACACTTCCGGCGTGTCGCGGCCGCCGTGGAGGTCGGCCAGATAAACGCCGTAAGCGAGCTTATCGGGATTCACATCGTCACCGGCGAGCGCCAGCCGGATGCCGCGGGTGTCGTAGCCGACGTCGATCGCGGTGTTGAACTCCACGCTGCCGAAGACCCGGGCGAAGAGCGGTGGGA
>JBIIMX010000113.1:0-9523 GCA_044337765.1 Pirellulales bacterium
GGTGATGGAGCCGAAGGGCCGGATGGGGATGAGCAACATGTGGGCCTGGGCCGAGGCCGATGCGCCGCAGGAGTTTCCGCCGACACCGTGGGCGCTGCCGCTGACCATGGCCGATTTTCCCTATCCGCGGGACCATCACGGCGAGTGGTTCTGGGAGAGCGGTTTCGACAAGGATCCGCTCTCCGACGCCGAAGGCATCCGCGACTGGAACCTCCGCGCGGTGTTCGGGGCGTTCAACGCGATGAAAAATGGCGACGGTGCCGACAAGCACACGACAGCCGTCCTCACCTGGGTGGCGGCCATCGGCGGCCCGCGGGAGAGCCGGCGGATTCTCGGCGACGTCGTGCTCACGCAGGACGACATCGTGGGCAAGAAAGAGTTTCCCGACGGCTGCGTCCCCTCCACCTGGTCGATCGATCTGCACTATCCCAAAGAGCAATATGCAAAGAAGTTTCCGGACAACCCGTTCATCTCGATCGCGGTGCATGACAGGCGCGTGGACCGCACGTATGGCTATCCCGTGCCCTACCGCTGCTTCTATTCGAAAGACGTGGAGAATCTCTTCATGGCCGGCCGCTGCATTTCGGTCGATCACCAGGCGCTCGGCACGGTGCGCGTGATGAAGACCTGCGGCATGATGGGGGAGGTGGTGGGCAAGGCGGCGAGCGTGGCCATCAAACATGGCACGAATCCCCGCGGCGTCTACGAGAAGCACTGGGCCGAGATGGATGAACTTCTCAAGTTGCCGGGCAAGGCCCGCCGTGCGAGCCCGTCCGCGCCGATCGAGATCCCTGCCGACGCACTGCCGCTGGCTCCACCCGGCTGACGCCCTCCTCACGCCATGAATCCGCGGCCCAGCGTCCAGCATGTTCCGGTGCGGCTTGCGCCGCTTGGCGCGCACGCCGCCCGCGTCGCGGTCGTGGCGGCGCTCGTATGGCTCGTGCACGCGGAGCACGTCCGATACGTCGGTCGTCAGTCGGCTGCTGATCTGGCGAGCCTGCCGGTTGCGCGGGTGCAAAAGTCTCTGGCCGAGGCTGCGGCGATTGGCGGACCTTCGAATGCCGTGGCCGGCGGCCGCGACGTGCTCGACGCTGCTGGTGAGCGTGTCGGCACGCTGTTCACAACATCGCCGGCCGGCGATGCCGCGATCGGCTTCTCGGGGCCGACCGATATCGTCGTCGTCTGCGATCGCGACCTCCGCGTGGCGGGCATGGAGGTGCTCTCGAGCCGCGATACGCGGGACCATGTGCGGGCGATCGAGCGAGATGCCGCCTTCTGGCAGCGGTTTCGGGGAAAATCGCTCGACGAACTGGCCGGCATGAAGCCGGACAAGGCCCACGCGGTGGCGGGTGCCACGCTCACGAGCCTGGCGATCGCCGAGGCTCTCGGGCGGCGGCTGGGCGGCACGGCGACGGCGAGCCGGTTCGAGCACGCTCCTGCGCTTGCGGACCTGCAGCTGATCTACCCCGACGCCGAGCGGATCGAGCCCGATCCGGGTGATCCGGCCGTGATCCGCGTGCTGGCGGCCGACGCGATCCCGCTGGGCTTTGCCCTGCGGACGAGTCCCGCGGCCGATCGCGTGATCGGCTATCAGGGGCCGACCGATGCCGTCGTCGGCTTCGACGCCGCCGGAAAAGTCTGCGGCGTCGTGGTGCTCGCCAGTTACGACAACGAGCCCTACGTGGGCTACGTCCGCGACGACGCCGCCTTTCGTGGCGTCTGCCGCGGCATGACGCTCGAGTCACTGGCGGGCATCGATCCCCGTGATACCGGCGTCGAGGGCGTCAGCGGTGCCACGATGACGAGCCAGGCCGTGGCGGCCGGGATCGTCGTTGCCGCGCGGCAGCATGCCGAGCAGCGGGCCGCGTCGCGGAGCCCATCTTCTTGGGCGGCGTCACTGGCCACTGCCATCGCGGGGATCGACGGCCCCCAGTGGGGCGCGATCGGCGTCATCGCCGCCGGGATCGTCACCGCTTTCACGCGGCTCCGTGGCACGTGGTTCGGCCGGCTGGCCCTGCCGATCGCGGTGCTCGCGTACCTTGGCTTCGGCGCCGGCGCCCTGCTCTCGCAGGCACAACTCTGGGGCTGGGCGCAGGCAGGCGTGCCCCGCGGGGCGGTCGTGCTCGTGGCGCTCACGCTTGCCGCCCTCGTGCTGCCGATCACCACCCGGCGAAATGTCTACTGTTCGCATCTGTGTGCGCACGGCGCGGTGCAGCAGTTGCTCGTGCGGTTCGTGAAGCCGAAGCGAAGCGTGTCTGGATGGCTCAGGCCGGTGCTCGTCCCGCTCCCCTGGGCCCTGCTGGCGGTGGCGATCCTGGCGGCGGTCTGCCACTGGCCGCTGAATCTCGTCGATCTCGAGCCCTTCGATGCCTACCTGCCGGCGTTGGCGGGTGTCGCGGCGCTCGCCATCTTCGCCCTGAGCCTCGTCGCGAGCAGCTTCGTGCCGATGGCCTACTGCCGGCACGGCTGCCCGACCGGCGCCTTGCTCGACCACCTACGGCTGCACCGCCGGGCCGACCGTTTTTCGTGGCGGGACGGCGTGCTGCTCGGCTGCCTCGCCGTCGCGGCAGCCGTGCACTGGTGGGGCGGATGAGAAACGGTGCCTGGCACAGAATGTGGATAATTTTTCAGCTTGCCCAGATTTGGTGCCAGGCACCGTTTTTGAACGCAGCGACGGCCGCCGAACTGCCCACGCTCGCTGGGCCGGCGATGGGCACGACCTACCGGGTGACGCTGGCCGCCGACGTGCCCGGCATGAGCCGCGGCGAGGTGCATCGCGAGGTGGAGGCGGTGCTTGCCCGGATCGACCGGGCGGCGAGCACCTGGCGCGAGGATTCCGACGCCAGCCGGTTCAACCGCGCGGCCGCCGGAGAGTGGGTGACCGTGGCGGCGGATCTGGCGTCGCTCGTGGAAGCGGCCCGCGGGATTCACGAGCAGTCGGAGGGAGCTTTTGATGTCACCGTCGGCCCGCTCGTGCGGCTCTGGGCTGCAGGGGGCGGTGAGCCAGCCGCCGACGCGATCGCGACCGCCCACGGTCGCGTCGGCATGCGCTTGATCGAATCACGGCCGACGGTCGTAGCGGATGGCCCGGCCTTGCGAAAAACCAGCGCCGGCGTGGAGATCGATCTGAGCGGGATCGCCCCCGGCTATGCCGTCGACTCGATCGGTGAGCGGCTCGTGGCACTGGGCTCTCAGGCCCACCTCGTGGAACTCGGCGGCGAGGTGCGGGCCTGGGGAGAGCCGGCGGAGGGCCGCTCGTGGCGAGTGCGGCTGCGGGGCGTCGGGGCGGGGCAGGGGCAAGTGCAGGAGATCGATCTGACCGCTGGTGACGCGGTCGCCACGTCGACCTGCCGCCCAGGCCGTTCTCCGATCGATCCCCGCACGGGCCGGCCGGTGGCGGCGGCCAGTTCCAGCCGCACTGCGACGGTGCGGGCCACAACCTGTGCCTCGGCCGACGCATGGGCGGTGGCCGCGATCGTGCTCGACCTCGCGCCCGATCGCGACGGCACGATCACGATGCCGGAGCGGTCTCGATCGGCTCAAGGGCCGTGATGTGCAGGTTCGACACCAGCCGGGCACGAGAGGGGATGCCGTTCCGGTCGGGCGACGCGATTACCATTTCCGTTCGCGTCGGAAAGGCCATCTCCGGGTGTCGCACCTCGTAGGCTTGACCACTCGATGTCACCACGCGAAAGGGTTGAAACGGACGCGTGTCGAGCCGTCCACGAATGGTTTCATAGGTCATCGGTAGATCTCCTGGAACGTAGACATGCAGTATCAGAGATCCTGAAGCACAACTCCTGAATGGGCAGGCGTTTGATACGAATGTACACCCCCTCGTGCCGTCGTTCAAGCTACCCGGGCGGCAGGCGTCGCGGTTCGTGTTTCGTTCCATGCCAGCCCGCACCGGAAGCAACAGGATCGCCCGCCCTCACGGCGGCACCATCCAGGCCAGGGGGCCCGACTGCAGCCAGACAAGCAGGCCCATGAGCACGGCCAGCGCCAGGCTATGCGGGAAGACCCGCCGCAAGATTCTGCCCTCCTGACGATGCTCACCCGTGGCGGTTGCCGAGACGACGATGCTCTGGGCGTCGATCATCTTGCCCATCACGCCGCCGGTGCTGTTGGCGGTGCAGATGAGCAGCGGGTCGAGGCCGAGCTGCTCGGCCGTCACGCGTTGCAGGCTGCCGAACATCGCGTTGCTCGACGTGTCGGAGCCGGTGAGGGCGACGCCCAGCCAGCCGAGAAGCGGTGCGAAGAAGGGGTAGAGCCAGCCCGACCGGGTGAGGGCCAGGCCGAGTGTGACGTCGGTGCCGGAATAGCGGGTGACGAACGCGAGCGCGAGCATCAAGGCGATCGTGACGAGCGACAGCGAGAGCCGCCGCAGGTTTTCCCACCAGATCGCGGCCGCCCGCCGCCAGGAAATGCCAAGCCAGGGCACCGCGATGAGAGCCGCCGCGAGAATCCCTGTGCCGGCGGCAGAGAGCCAATTGAACCGATAGACGGCCCGTTCGATTTCGAGGTGTTCCCTGGTAGCGGGCGGCACTTTTGCCACGCGGCCATCGAGCCGGGGCACGGGGAGTTCCGGGGCCACGAGGCTCGCGGGCAAAAGCGGCGAAACCATGCGGCCTTCGAGCGCGGCCTTGACCGGCGGCAGCCCCCAGCAGAACACGGCGATCGACAGGAACGCCCACGGGCTCCACGCCCAGGCGATCGCCCGGGCCGAGTCGCTTGAAAAGGGGACTGGCTCCTGCTGCAAACGTTTCGGAAAGGCAGCTGCATCCGGCTTCAAGGCAGCAGGTGCCTGTCCCCTTTTCTCCCCCCGCTCGGTCCCATGTTGCCAGCACTCCCGCGGCTGCCACCAGCGGAGAAAACAGGCGAGCGCCGCGAGGCTCGTGATCCCCGCCACCACATCGACGAGCGCCGCCCCGACATAGTTGGCCATCACAAACTGCACCACGGCGAACGATCCGCCGCAGACGAGCACCGCGGGCCAGACGGCGACGAGCCCCCGCCAGCCGGCCATGGTGGCCACCATCCAGGCCGGCACGAGGAGCGAGAAGAAGGGGAGCTGCCGGCCGGCCATCTGGGAGATGGCGTGTTCGTCGAGGCCGGTCACCTTGGCCAGGGTGATGATCGGCGTGCCCAGGGCGCCGAAGGCGACGGGCGCCGTGTTGGCGATGAGGGCCAGGCAGGCTGCCTCCAGGGCGGGAAACCCGGCGCCTGTGAGCAGGGCTGCCGAGATGGCGACGGGTGCCCCGAATCCGGCGGCGCCTTCGAGAAAGGCCCCGAAGGAAAAGGCGATCAGCAGGGCCTGCATGCGGTGGTCGGCGGAGAGGCTGGTGACCGACCGCTTCATGATCTCGAGCGCCCCTGCCTCGACCGTGAGCTGGTAGAGAAACATCGCCGTCACGATGATCCAGCCGATGGGAAAAAGCCCGAACGCGGCACCATGGAGGGCGGCGGCCAGGGCGGCGTCGGCCGGCATGCCGACGATTCCGACGGCGATCGCGAGGGCCGCGGCCAGCCCTGCCGCTGCTGCCGCGTGGGCCGACCAGCCCGCCCCGGCCAAGAGCCCCAGCAGGGCCATGAGCGGCAGCATCGCCACGAGCGTGGAGAGCAGCGGCGAGGAGAGCGGATCGTAGACGTGGGACCAGACCATGGCAGGGCAGCTGTGTGGAAAACCTGTCGTGTATCTCAAAACGAGAAAAATGGGCTGAAATCGTTAAGCTGCGGAGAGTTTACGGCGACGGCTGCCAGCTTTCCTTGCAATACGGCAATTTTTCCAGAAAGCCTCGAACCAGCCTATTGACGCAGTCGTATTGAAGCACGACAATTCTCATTGTGCGGGGAGGGGTTCTGAAATCCCCTCAATACAGTAGGCTTTCAACGCAGTAGTTGGTGAAGAAGTCAGGGCCTTCACCAACGCCGTGTGTCATGGAAAGGGATGGCCGACGGTTGACTGGTGTCACGCTGGATTGAGTGCTGATGGCCTGCCAGTGAGGCCAAGGGTTTTGGGGCTGGTTTCCGTGCGTTTGTGTTCGGTGTTTTCTTCCGTTGGGTTTTCATAGTTTCTTTTCTCTTATGCCCTATCATGGGTGGAGGATTCACATGACGATTTCGAAGAATCGCGGGGGTTTCACCCTCGTCGAATTGCTGGTGGTGATTGCCATCATCGGCACGCTGGTTGGCCTGCTTCTGCCGGCCGTCCAGCAGGCTCGTGAAGCTGCCCGTCGCAGTGCCTGCACCAACAACACCAAGCAGTTGGGCCTGGCCTGCCTGAACTACGAGAGCACCCGGAAGCGTCTGCCGGCTGCCAATGACCGTTCCGCTCATGGCACCGCTGGTTGGAGCTGGATCGTTCACGTCCTGCCGTTCGTCGAGGAAGTGAATCTCTACAACAACCTGTCGACGGCCACGGGTCGGTTCTCGGCTGACTACTCGGCTACCGCCGGTGGTGCTGCCAACACCAACACGGCCCTGCCGCAGCTGATCTGCCCGAGCTCGACGTTGACCAATCCCAACACGAGCAATGCCGACGGTCAGCGTGGTCTGACCAACTACAAGGGAGCGGCTGCTGCTTCGTTGCTCGCTGCCGGTGAACCGGCCAGCACCGATACCACCGGTGGCGGCGTTCTCACGAAGCACAGCTGGTCGAATGAGACCACGCTTCGGGCGAACACGTCGTACGGCGGCGTCGACATGCGGCAGGTTGGAGACGGCCTGTCGAAGACGGTCATGATCGGTGAAGTCTGTGGCGACGATATCCAGTTCACTTGGGCGCGTGGTGCGACTTCTTGGATTACGCCTGCCGTTGCTACTGGTGTTACCTACACCCAGGGTACAGCAGCGAATACTCAGAAGATTATGGGTCGGTTCACCACGGGCAGCACCAACACCCGCGGAAATTTCTACGGCACTGCGGACACGCAGGGCCTGGGTAGCTTCCACACGGGCAACCTGGTCCTCCATGGTTATGGTGACGGCCACACTTCGGCCATCTCCGCCGACGTGGACCAGTCGGTTCTCAGTTCGATCTACACTCGCAACAACGGCGAGGCGGTCGCGGAACTTCCGTAAGTCTGACGTCTTGGTCTGGGCTGCGTGCTGACTCGCCGTCGGTCACGTAGCAAAGCCAAGCAGAAACCAAACGCCGCGGCCGGGAGTAATCCCGGCCGCGGTTTTTTTTGTTTAAGAGGTTTCACGTTCGTGTTGATGTGGCGGGTATCCGCTGCCGCAAAACAACGATCCCGCAAAACAACGATTCCAAAGCCCCGATGCCCGGTGGCGGCTGACCGTTGGCTCGACGAGCTGTTGTGGTAGGTATGACAGGGGACCGCCGAGGCATCTCCCGCCGACCGGAACGCATCAAAGAGGTTTTTCAGCGTTACCCTTTTGTCTGCGGTTTGCAGCGGCCTCGCGGTTTGCCTCCATGGCACGGGTTTCGGGATGATCAGCCCCCAGTCGGTCTCGGTACTTTTCGACCAGCCGCGCATAGACAGCCTCGGCTTCGGCGTGTGCCCCTTGCGCAGTGGCCCGGGCCGCCACGGCGAGCGCGTGTTTGTCGATCGCCGACGCGGTCAGCGGGCCATTGCGGCCCTGGAGCCGCTCGTAGGCAGCGGCAATCCTTTGGCGGGCTTTCACCGCCTCGTCGAGGCGGGCCTCCTTTTCGAGGAACTCGGCCCGCAGATCCTCGAGCACGAGCCGTTCGCCTTCCCGCCGTGGTCCCAGGCCGGCGAGGTCAGCGAGCGACTCGGTCACGATCCCTTCGGCTGCGGCTGTTTTGCCCGCCGCATCGAGCACCCGCGCGAGGGTGATCACTCCGGCGACGATGATCGGATCGCCAGCTTGCCGCGCCCGGCGTGCCCGGTCCAAAGCCGCACCGGCAAGATCCTCCGCTGCCGCATGGTCTCCCGCTCCCGCGAGGCCCTCGGCAAGGAACTGTTCCGCCCGGAGCGTGATGTTGTCGTCGACGCCGAGCACCCGCCGCATGTCGTCGACCACGGTGGCGCTCAGCGCAGCCGCCTCCTCCACCCGGCCCGCAAGCCGCAAAGCCGTCGCGAGATCGTTGGTTGCAGACAGGACGGCCCGGTCGTCGGCCGGCAGCGTTGCCTGCCGCCGCTCGAGCCCCAGCCGGAAGCGTCGCTCCGCCGCCGGATAATCGCCCGCCGAAAGCTTCGCCCGGGCGAGATCGGCGTAGACCTCGCAGGTCGGCTTGCCGGCGAAGGCGCGGTCCGCCATCTCGAAGGCGGCCGGCTCGTTGCCGAGCCAGTCGAGTTTGACCGCCAATTGCCAGAGCGCGCGGTAATTATCGGGATCGTGGTCGAGCACATCCACCCAGATGGCCGTTCCGGAGCGGTAGACGTCGTTGCGGGCCCGCGTGAGCGCGACGAGCCCGAGGCCGGCGACGGCGGCCGCCACCATGCCGGCCCGGCCAAGGGTCGCCTCGCCGGTCACCCTTCCGCGGAGCAGTCGTGGGCCACATTCGGCAGCCCCGAGCACGATTGCCGCCATCACCGCTGCCAGCGGCAGATACATGCGGTGCTCGTTGGCCAAGGCCTCCACCGGCATCACGCTCGAGGTCGGTGCGAGCGTGCCCAAAAAAAACATGCCCAGCCAGGCCCACGGCTGCCGCCGGATCGTGCCAAACAGGGAGAGCCCCACGACCGCGGCGATCGCCGCGTAGGCCGGCACGTGACGCGGCTCGAACCGCTCCACGGCGGGCCATCCACTGTGATCGAAACACTGCCCCACCGGCAGGATCGCCAGCCGCAGGTAGTGGAGGATCACCCCCGGCTGCGTCAGGGCGTAGGTGAGCGGCGACCGCTTGGCCGAGCCGAACTCCTGGTATTCGCCAGCCTGCAGGAGAATCACCGCCGCCAGAATGATCCAGGTGAGGAAGCAGGCCGCGTGGAAGCCGCCCCGGCGGCGGACCTCTGCCCGCCAGTCGGCCGCGGTGTCCGCGGCGGAGTCTGCCGGGGCGAAGAACCAGTCGTAGAGGACCAGCAGCACCGGCAGCACGACGGCGTTTTCCTTGCAGGCCATGGCCGCGGCGCAGGCTGCCACGCTCGCGGCCAGCCATTTCCGCGACCAGCCGGCGGCCATCGCCCGGGCGAAAGCTGCCAGCGAAAGCAGGCAGAACATGCCGGCCATCGATTCGATCCGCTGGTAGACGTAGGTGACCGCCTGGGTCTGGAGCGGATGGACGGCCCAGAGCGCGGCGATCACGAGCGCAAGCGAGACGGCCCGGCTTCCGAAGCGGCCGCGGAGCCGCGGCGAGAGGAGCGTGAGCCGAGTCAGGTCGAAGAGGGCAAGCGCCGCGATCAGGTGTACCGCAAGATTCGTGAGGTGATAGCCGAAGGGCGACGTGCCCCAGATCGCCCGATCGACCGCGAACGAGAAGTAGGGCAGCGGCCGGGCGGGATTGTCTCCGCCGAACATCGGTCCCCAGGGGGGCCACAATCGGTCGAGCGCCGGATTGGACGCGATCTCCGGGATGTCGTCGAAGACGAAATCGCCTCCA
>JBIIMX010000114.1:0-9512 GCA_044337765.1 Pirellulales bacterium
CTGAAAGAAAAGGCCGAGAAGACCACTGTCACGGGCGTTGAGATGTTCAAGAAGGTGCTCGACAGCGGACAGGCTGGCGACAACGTTGGCTGCCTCCTCCGCGGCGTGGCTCGCGAGGGCATCGAGCGAGGCCAGGTGCTGGCGAAGCCGGGTTCGATCAAGCCCCACAAGAAGTTCGAGTGCGAGGTCTACGTGCTGTCGAAGGAGGAAGGTGGCCGCCACACGCCATTTTTTGCCGGCTACCGCCCGCAGTTTTACTTCCGCACGACCGACGTGACCGGCTCGACGAAGTTGCTTGGCGGCGTCGAGATGTGCTCGCCCGGTGACAACGTCAAGATGGAAGTTGAACTGATGGTGCCGATCGCCATGGACGATGGCGTGCGGTTCGCCATCCGTGAGGGTGGCAAGACGGTCGGCTCGGGTGTCGTGACAAAAATTCTGGACTGATCATGCCGGGCTGAAAAATCCTGGACTGAGGAATTCGTGCCAACAGGCCCGGAGCGCTTCAGCGAGGAATGCAATTCCCGGAATGATTGAGTCTGGCAGGCATTTGCCTTCGGTAGCATCGATTTGAAAACCTACGGAAGTGGGGGCCCGGGAACCGGGGGCCCCACGACCACAGGGGCGTAGCTCAACTGGCAGAGCGCTGGTCTCCAAAACCAGAGGTTGCGAGTTCGATTCCCGCCGCCCCTGCATCGGAGAGATGGGTGCGATGGATCGCCCCGGATCGAACCATAACCACGGATGTCAGGAATCATGGCAGGCATTCAACACAACCACACCGCGGGCGGAACTCTCTGGAGAGACCTCCTGAGCTTTGCTGTTTACAAGCGAAGCCAGGGCAAGGTCGCCCGGCAGGTCACCTTTGCCGTGCTCGCAATCACGCTCGCCACGGGCGTCTGGCGGCTCGCGCAATTGCTACCGGCCTGGTTTGCGTCCGCCGGTGACGCCCTGTCGGCGGGTGGCCCTGCTGCTTATTCGTCCGACATGGGGGTGCTTCGCTTTCTCGTGCCCGGCCTGCTTTTGGCGGCCGGGCTCTGGTTTGCGTTTCGCCTCGTGAATTATCCGCCCTTCGCCGACTTTCTCATCGCCGTTGAGACGGAAATGACAAAGGTCTCCTGGCCTTCGGTCGACGAGGTCGTCCGCAGTTCGGTGGTTGTCATCTTTTTGATCTTTGCGCTTGCAGCGATCCTCGCAGCCTACGATCTCTTCTGGTGGTTCGTCCTCCGAGCTATCCAAGGTCCGCGCTGAATCCCGAAGGCAGTCCGAAGCCCATGAACGTCTCGAAAGACCATCACGATTCCGACACGCCCCGCGACGAATCCGTCGGCCATCCGTCCGAAGTGGATGGCTCCGCCGATGGACATGCCACGGCCGCGGGCGGGCCGGCCGACCACGCATCATCTGTTGCAGATGTGGAGGAGGAAGACGACGGCACTCCTGCGGAATTGGCCGATCCCTTTTCCGGCAGTGAAGACGCCAAGCCGATCTCGACCTCCGGCGACGCCGACGAGCAGATCGCGGTCGGTGACCGCCAGTGGTACATCCTCAAGGTCCAGAGCAATCGCGAGGACTCGATCCGCGAGACACTTCTGCGCCGGATCCAGATGCAGGGTCTCGACAAGTACTTTGGCGATGTTGTCGTGCCCAAGGAGCAGGTCACAGAATTCAAGGGCGGCAAAAAGCGGGTGGTCTGGCGAAAGCTCTATCCCGGATACATCCTGGTGAACATGCTCCTCAATGATGACACGTGGTATCTCGTTCGGGAAACAGGCGGCATCGGTGATTTCACCGGTTCGGCCGGCCGTCCGAGCCCCATGCTGCCCCAGGACGTGGCCAAGCTTCTCAACAAAGCCGAGGTCAAGGCTGATGAAGCGCCGCGGCTCAAGATCGCCTTCAAGAAGGGCGATCGCGTAAAGATCAACGAGGGCACCTTCGAGAATTTCGAAGGCGAGGTCGAGCAGATCGACGAAGCAAATGGGCGGGTCACCGTGATGCTGAGCATCTTCGGCCGCTCAACGCCTGTGGATATCGAATATTGGCAAATCGAGTCGGTGTAGGATCGGTAGCAACGAAAGGGCAGGAAGATGGCGAAGCAGATGGTTGGGCAGGCGAAGTTTCAGGTGCCCGGTGGGCAGGCCACACCGGCGCCGCCGGTCGGCACGTCCCTCGGCCGATTCGGCATCAACCTTGGCCAGTTCGTATCGCAATTCAACGATCGCACCCGGGAAGCGGCAGGCATGCCAATTCCGGTGGTTGTCACGGTCTACAACGACCGGTCGTTCGAATTCATCACCAAGAGTCCTCCCGCGGCAGCTCTGCTGAAAAAGGCGGCGGGCCTTGCCAAGGGATCGGGCGTGCCAAACAAGGACAAGGTCGGCAAGGTCACCAAGGCCCAGCTCGACGAGATCGTCCGGCTCAAGACCCCCGATCTCAACGCACGCGACGGCGAATATGCCCGCCGCATGATTGAAGGCACGGCCCGCAGCATGGGCATCACTGTCGAGGGTTGAGCGGCAGACGGCCCGCGTTACTATTACAATTCAGCGTTTCTGTTTTTTCTTGTTTCAAACTGTTTCGAGTTTCCAAACAGATTTTCCCAGACCATTTCTCAGACCACTTTTTAGGATTTTGCCGTGTCCCTTACCAAGCGCATGCGGGCGATGCTCGCCCTCAAGCCGAAGACAGATGACCCGATTCCGCTGGCTGATGCCGTGGGTGTCATCAAGAGTTTTCCGGCCACGAAGTTCGACCAGACCGTCGAGATCCACATGCGTCTGGGAATCGATCCCAAGCAGGCCGACCAGATCATCCGAGGCTCGCTCGTCCTGCCGCACGGGATCGGCAAGGCAAAGCGGGTGGTGGTGTTTGCCAAAGGCAATCTCGCGGAGGACGCGAAGGCGGCTGGCGCCGAGGCAGTGGGTGGTGACGAGTTGGCCAAGCGAATCAAGGAAGG
Source organism: Pirellulales bacterium (assembly GCA_044337765.1). Taxonomy (GTDB): domain Bacteria; phylum Planctomycetota; class Planctomycetia; order Pirellulales; family UBA1268; genus CAMCQY01. Next base: position 2,957 of record JBIIMX010000114.1, read on the forward strand.
CTGGACGGATTTCGACGTCTGCATCGCCGCTCCCGACATGATGGGTCTCGTTGGCCCGTTGGGCAAAGTACTTGGTCCGCGTGGACTCATGCCCAGCCCCCGCGCCGGCACCGTAACGGCCGACATCGGAAAAACGGTCGGCGAATACAAAGCTGGCAAAGTCGAGTTTCGCAATGATCCGACCGGTATCGTTCACGCGGTCGTTGGCAAAGCGAGTTTTGATGCAACGCAACTTGTGGCCAACATCCGGGCTTTTATCGACCATATCCAGTCGATGCAGCCTTCGAGTGTTCGCGGCCAGTTCGTGCGCAGCGTCTCGATTTCTGCCACGATGACGCCCGGCGTCATGGTAGCCGCCTGACGTCTTGGTAGCCGTTCCCTGAACGTCCAGGGAACCTCCTGGACACCACATCGATTCGAACACCCCTTACAACCTCATTTGGAAGAGCGATTTTGACATGAGCAAACTCGTCAAAGACATGCTGGTCGACGACTTGAAAAAGCGGCTCACCAGCGTAGGCGACGTGGTCGTCGTCAGCCTTGGCAGGCTCGACGCCCAGAAGACGTCGCAACTCCGCAACACACTGCGCAAAAAGAAGATCCAGCTTCAGATGATCAAGAACAGCCTGGCCCGCAGAGCCACGCTCGACACCCCGCTGGCACCAGCGTTCACCAAGACAGAGGGGATGCTTGCGATCGCTTGGGGAGGTGAGGACGTCGTCGATCTCGCCAAGGAACTCGATCGCCTGAGCTCGGTCAAGGACTTTGAAGGCCTCGAATGCAGAGGCGGCGCTTTGGATGGTTCCCGGCTCGAGGCTGGCGACATCAAGCGGGTTGCAAAATGGCCCACCCGTACTGAGCAGCTCTCCATCCTGTCGGGCCAAATTTCGGGGCTGGCATCCACGCTCTCCGGCCAGATTCTCTCCGCGGGCGGCACGCTTGCGGGGCAGATCTCGTCTCGCGTCGAGGACCTGGAAAAAGCCCCGGCCGGGGAGGCACCTGCAGCCTGACCGGCAAGGCCGTTAGGCGGGCACATTGCTCAGACGTAATTCGCTGTTCGTGTGTCCGTTTTTCTGCAGTCGGGATTCCTTCGGGCTGATTTTTAGCGTCTGCACCGCAAATTTTTCGTCGGTCTTCACTCGCCTCAAGTTCATGGTATGACATTGGGTCCCCTCCCGCGACGATCGCGGGCCAAGGCTCCAAACCGCAAACAATCAATTCACATCACACCTGATCGGTCGTGACAATCGACCGTCAATTTTTCGAAGGGAAAGGATCTCGAGCGATGGCAACGGCTGAAGCAACGCGTGAATTTACGAAGGAAACAAAGGACCTCGGCGACAAGATCGTCGGCTTGACTCTCAAGGCCGCGAAGGAACTCTCCGATTACCTCGACGAGGTTCACGGCATCAAGCCGGCTGCCGGCGGCGCAATGATCATGGCCGCACCTGGTGCCGGTGGTGGCGGCGGTGCGGCTGAAGCCGCAGCGGAGAAGACCGAGTTCGACGTTGTTCTTGACGCCTTTGGCGACAACAAGATCGGCGTTATCAAGGTTGTTCGTGCCGCGACCGGCCTCGGCCTCAAGGAGGCCAAGGATCTTGTTGAAGGCGCACCGGCGAAGGTCAAGGAAGGCATTTCCAAGGCCGATGCCGAGAAGCTGAAAAAGGAACTCGAGGAGTCCGGCGCCAAGGTCTCCATCAAGTAAAAACTGCGAAAACAAGCCATTGGCAGGCGGAGGCTTGGTCTTCCGCCTGCCAATTGGTATAGTATTTGCTTGTTTGACCTCGATGGTCTGGGTGTCGTTCTGTTCCCGCCTCCGCCCCTTGCTCTTCTCTGTCCTGTCGGTGCCTCTGCGTTCGATAGCGCCCGCTTGATTGCCGCTATTCGGGATCTGCGTGTCCCGATCCTGGCTCGTCAAACCGGTATGCGCGTCCCATCGAGCCCTTGGTTCCTACAGCTTACACACAGCCCAAGAAGCCCCGTTCAGGAGCCTTTCTTCTATGGCAACTCGCGCCGTCCGCCGTCTCCAGCCCACCGAGGTCCGCCACTTCGGCAGCCGTCGCGCAAGCCATTCAATACCCGATCTCACTGAAATTCAGACGCGTTTCTATGACGCCTTCCTGCAGTACGACGTGCCGTCGAACAAGCGAAAGGATCATGGCATCGAGGGCGTGCTCCGTGAGATCTTTCCGATCGAAAGCTACGACAAGACCGTCAAGATCGAGTACCTGCGGTATGAGCTTGGCAAGCCCCGCTACGATCCAGATGAATGCCGACAGCTGCGGCTGACCTACGGCAGGCCGCTGCGTGTTCTCCTGCGACTGACCCGCGAGCAGCCTATCGAGGAAGAGGTCTACCTCGGCGATATCCCGATCATGCTGGGTGGCGGTGAATTCATCATCAACGGTGCCGAGCGGGTCGTGGTGAGCCAGTTGCATCGCTCGCCGGGTATCGACTTCGTCGCCGACACCGAGTCGAGCGATCGCAAGACCTACAACTGCCGTATCATTCCCGAGCGAGGCAGTTGGATCGAGCTCAACGTTTCGAAGAAGGACACTCTCCAGGTCCGCATCGACCAGAGTGGAAAGTTTTCCGCTCTCACGCTCCTGCGGGCGATGGACCCGAAATTCAGCCGCGACTCCGAGATCCTCAAGCTCTTCTACAAGACGACTGTCGAGAAGGTGGCTGGCGGGCGGAGCGTGCCGAAGCTCGAAGGCCGGATCGCCGTCGACGACATCGTCTACCCGAAGGGCAGCGAGCGTGCGGGGGAAATCATCGTCGATGCCGGCCTGAAGATCACGCACGACATGGCCGAACTGATCTGCACGTCCGGCCTGAAGGCCGTCGAAGTGATGCAGGAGCAAAAGGTGCCGCTCCTCATGCACAGCCTCAAGGAGGACTCCGACGAGTCAAAGAAACGCACGGGAGTGGCGCCCAGCCACGAAGACGCGCTGGTGCGGATCTACCAGCGGCTCCGCCCAGGCAATCCGCCGGCACTCGACAAGGCCCGTACGCTGTTCGACGAGAAGTTCAAGGATACGAACCGCTATCGCCTTGGCCGCGTCGGACGCTTTCGCATCAACCGCAAGCTCGGCCTGTCCGTTCCCGAGACGGAAATGACCCTGCGGCCTGACGACCTGATCGCTGCCATCAAGTACATGCTTCAGCTGAGTGAGGGCGAGGGCGAGGTGGAGGTGGACGACATCGACCACCTCGGCAACCGCCGTCTCCGCACCATCGACGAGCTCGCCAGCGACGAACTCCGCAAGGGATTTCTCAAGCTCCGCCGCACCGTTCAGGAGCGGATGAGCCTGAAGGACGTTGCCGAGATGTCGCCGCGGACCCTGATCAATCCCAAGAGCATCTCTGCGGCCATTGAATACTTTTTCGGCCGTGGAGAGCTTTCCCAGGTCGTTGACCAGACAAATCCTCTTTCGATGCTTACCCATGAGCGTCGACTCTCAGCGCTCGGCCCAGGTGGTCTGAACCGGAAGCGTGCCGGATTCGAGGTGCGTGACGTTCATATTTCCCACTACGGACGCATCTGCCCCATCGAAACGCCTGAAGGCACGAACATCGGCCTCATCTCGAGCCTGGCTATTTATTCAGGCGTCGATTCCTATGGGTTCCTCGTTACTCCCTATCGTAAAGTCTCGAAGTGCAAACTCACGGACGACGTCGTCTGGCTCCGCGCCGACGAAGAGCATGACGCGCATCTTGCTCCGGCCGACGCCACCGTGGTCAACGGCAAACTGGAGGGCGATACGATCATCGCCCGCTATCGTGGCGACTTCGTGCTCGTGCCCGCCGACGCGATCGAATACATCGACGTCGCCCCCAGCCAGATGGTCGGCGTATCCGCCGGTCTCATTCCGTTCCTCGAGCACGACGACGCCAATCGCGCGTTGATGGGCTCCAACATGCAGCGGCAGGCAGTGCCGCTGTTGGTCACCGAACCGCCGATCGTGGGCACCGGCATGGAGCGGGACGTGGCCGTCAATTCCGGCCTGATTGTCCGGGCGGCGAAGAAGGGCACGGTCACCTACGTCGACGCCGAATCGATCGAAATCACCCCGCCTTCCGGCGGCGTGGAGACCTACAAGCTCCGAAAGTACGTCGGTCTCAACGAGCGGACCTGCCAGAACCAGAAGCCCATCGTGCACCTTGGCCAAAAGGTCGACAAAGGCGATGTGCTTGCGGACGGCGCCGCCACCTACAAGGGCGAATTGGCCCTCGGTCGCAACGTGTTGGTCGGGTTCATGGCATGGGACGGCTTCAATTTCGAAGACGCCATCATCATCAGTGAAGAACTGGTGGAGGACGATGTCTACACCTCGATCCACATCGAGGAATACGACATCGAGATCCGCGACACGAAGCTCGGACGCGAAGAATTCACCCGCGACATTCCAAACGTCGGTGAGCGTGCCTTGCACAATCTCGACGAAAGCGGCATCGTTCGAATCGGCACCTATGTGCGGCCGGGCGACATCCTCGTTGGCAAGGTCTCCCCCAAGAGCAAGACCGAGTTGACGCCGGAAGAGAAACTCCTGCACGCCATCTTCGGCCGTGCTGGAGAGGACGTGAAGAACGACTCGTTGGAGGTTCCTTCCGGAGTCGAGGGGATCGTGATCGCCGCGGAAAAGTTTTCGCGGCGAATGAGCCTCTCCGAAGAAGAACGTCGCGAGTTTGAGAAGCAGCTCAAAGAGGCCGAAAACATCGGCAACGCCCAGATCGCCGAGGTGTTTGCGGCAATGATCGCGGAGTTGGAAAAGGTGCTGCAGAAGCCGCTCACCGCGGCCGACGGCGGCCCGTTGGTCCGCAACCAGGACCATAAGGTGGTGTCCGAGCGGGCGGCAGCGTTTAAGCTCGACGACCTCGACATCCGCTCACCGCAGCGGAAGGCCGACATCGAGAAGATCTACAAGACGATGTGGCCGTCCGTCGATGCCGCGATCGATGCACGCGATCGCCGTCTCAACAGCATGAAGCGAGGCGACGAGTTGCGGCCTGGCGTGCTTCAGATGGTCAAGGTCTACGTCGCGGCCCGCCGTGTGATATCTGTCGGCGACAAGATGGCCGGACGACACGGCAACAAGGGCGTGATCGCCAAGATCCTTCCCAAGGAGGACATGCCGTTCCTGGCTGATGGAACGCCGGTGCAGATTCTGCTCAACCCGCTTGGCGTGCCCAGCCGGATGAACGTGGGGCAGATCCTGGAGACCCATCTCGGGTGGGCCGGGATGAAGCTTGGGTTTCAGGCCATCACGCCGGTGTTCGACGGGGCCAGCGAAGAGGACATCAATGGCATGCTCGACAAGGCGGGACTGCCGCGTCACGGCAAGGCTCAGTTGTTCGACGGCCGCACTGGAGAACAACTCGAGCAGGAAACGACGGTCGGATACATCTACATGCTCAAGCTCCATCACCTCGTCGACGACAAGGTCCATGCCCGTTCGACCGGCCCCTACTCGCTCATCACCCAACAGCCTCTGGGCGGCAAGGCCCGGTTCGGCGGTCAGCGATTCGGTGAGATGGAAGTGTGGGCCTTGGAGGCCTACGGAGCAGCGTACATCCTGCAAGAGCTCCTCACCGTCAAGAGCGACGACGTCGAGGGGCGGACCAAGATCTACGAGAGCATGGTAAAGGGCGAGAACACGCTCGAGGCCGGCACACCGGCCAGCTTCGACGTGCTCACCAACGAGATCCGCGGCCTCGCCCTCAACATGCAATTGGAAAAACGGCGGGTGTAGCGGAGCAGCAGTTCATCGATGGCGGGACACCCCCGGGGCGGCGGAAGCCTTCTCGGGGTGGCCGCGGCGGCCGAAGCTTGTCGAGCTTCAGCCGAACCCGGCCTCCCGGATTTTACAGCAGTCAATTGATCGCAAACGGCACTGACCCCCAGGAGCATCCACGTGAGCATCGGCGAATCCACCTACGATCGCGTCAATGACTATTCTGCCGTGAAGATCAGTCTGGCTCGTCCGCACGACATTCGCAGCTGGTCGTTCGGCGAAGTGAAGAAGCCCGAAACGATTAACTACCGCACCTACCGCCCTGAAAAGGACGGTCTGATGTGCGAGAAGATCTTCGGACCGGAAAAGGACTGGGAGTGCTCCTGCGGCAAGTATCGCGGGATGAAATACAAGGGGATGATCTGTGATCGATGTGGCGTGAAGGTCACTCATAGCCGCGTTCGCCGAAAGCGCATGGGCCATATCGAACTGGCAGCCCCGGTGGTCCACATCTGGTTCTTCAAGGCGATGCCCAGCCGCCTCGGCGCACTGCTCGACATGAAGACGTCGAGCCTGGAAAAGGTGATCTACTTCCAGGATTACGTTGTTCTCGACCCAAAGGACACGCCCCTCAAGAAGCAGCAACTGCTCACCGAAGAGGAATTCCGCGAGGCTCGCAACAACTACGGCGAGACCGGCTTCGAGGCGGAGATGGGGGCTGAGGCGGTCCGCAAACTGCTCCTGTCGCTCGACCTGGTGACGCTCTCCAAAGACCTCCGCGTCGAGCTCGCAACGACCAACAGCAAGCAGAAGAAAAAGGA
>JBIIMX010000115.1:0-9477 GCA_044337765.1 Pirellulales bacterium
ATCGGGGCTGTCGACATACGTGAAATCGAATAATTTTTTTGTCACTGCCGTGCCCGACACGATCTCCCGCAAGCCAAGTTCCATCGCGCGGGGTGACTATGCAGGCAACATGGGGAGCGGCATTCCACCCTTCAATTATCGAAGCGGCTTTTCGCCGCAACCGGCGCTTTTCATTGATCAGATGGCCACCGAGGACCTCTGGACGCAGACCTGCGGTCCCCCTCCCGACGGCACGATCTTTCGTCGAAGCCGCATCCGCATGCGTGATGTGATCGACGGAACCTCTCTCACGTATCTGCTCGGCGAAAAATACCTCGACCCCGTCAAAATGAACAACGGCACCGACGAGGGTGATGACCAGAGCCTGTACTCCGGCCACGATCGCGACTCGGTCCGCGTGGGCTGCGTCGCCCCCTATCAGGACGTGGCGAACTTCGATCCCTATACGCTCTATCCTTCGACCGATGCAGACGCGAAGGCGATCGTGTTCGGCAGCGCCCATCCGGGGTCCTGCGGCATGGCGATGGTGGATGGTTCGGTACGCACGACCGACTATGGAATCGAGGCGTCCGTCCATCAGGGGCTGGCCGCCCGCAACGACGGGCAGGTTGGGCGATAGAATGCCTGCGGCCATCCCATGGACACTTCGAAAGATACCCTTCATGCCAACTTCCCTCCCGCTTCGAACTCCGGCAACAGTCTCTGGCTGGCTTTCCCTCGGCCAACGCATGACCGACAGCGGATCGGCCATCCCGGCTGAGATCGACCTCGATCAGCCGCAGCAGGGCATCCAGCTTGCACCTTCAGAGGCTGCTGCCGCCCATCTCATCGGACTTGCCGTGCGATCAGGCTCCCTGCTCGTCGAACACTGGGTGCGAGGCGACGATGTCACGGCTGTCTATGAATCCGCCGACGCACGCCGCCTGCGGACCACCGCGATGTGGCGGGCTTACCCATCGTCGGGCGTTACGCGGGCGTGGGAACTCGTCGCCTCGGCACAGACCTCTCTCTTGCAGAGCGATTCTGCCTTGGCGGTCGTATCGGAGATCGACGCCACCGACATCCTCTATGGAACGGGCAACGCGGGGAAAGTTCTCTGGCACCCGGCCCCATCGCCAGAAGCGACCTGCGTGCTCGTAAAACGCGCCAACACGACCGGCATGAGCGTGCTGATTGCGGCGCACCCGGGGGATGCCAAGCGGATGAACGTGCGCAGAGAAGGCCCGCGGGCCACCGTAGAGTGCTGGCTCTTCTCGACCGTCGTCGAGAAAGGAGTGCTTCTCCGGAGCCGCGTATTGGCAGCGATCGGCCCCACGGCGAACGCCCGCGATTGGGCCAGCGATCTCCTGGACGCGTTCGCCGCATCACCGCCGATACTGACGACCTGAGCGATCGCATCCCCACGTGGCGGCGAGTTTCCCAAGCGTGCCCGTGAGTTGAGGCTGCCCCTCATACCAGTGTGCATGTACCGCGCCGCCGGGACGGCAAAGCTTCCGTCGCTCGGAGATTCCGACTTGCCACCCCGGGCGGCATGGCACGCACAACAAGTCGGACATCCTCCTCGTCTCCTCCAGCTTCGCCGATCCCTGCTCCCCCGTGGCGGCGAGTTTCTCAACTTGCCGTTCTTTGCCCCCACGTGGCGGCGAGTTTCCCAACTTGCCGTTCCTTATTCCCCCGTGGCGGCGAGTTTTCCAAGCGTGCCCGACAACACACCACGCACGCCGCACGTTGAAAACCTGCGGACACGGATCCTCACCATCATCCCGACGCCCTTCCAGACGCCGCGCACCACAGGCATTTTCAGCGTTCTTTCAGGCTGGTTTTTGCGCTGGCCCCAAATAGGCCCGAGGCGTTACAGTGCCCCCATCTTTCCTGTGTTCCCCCCTGCCACGGATCGGCTCGGGCCATTTGATCGGTCCCGCGAGTCGCCCGTCGGCGCAACAGCACCGGTCTGCGGTGCACAGACGAAAAGGTGAATGCCTTGGCCGACATCGTCTTTGCGTTCGATCCGGCGATCGATCGCCCGCTTCCCAGGCTTGAATCCACGCCGAGCGCGGTTTCGGAACCGATTGCTACCGCTGCCACCGACGCGCTCTTGTCGGCCGCAGCAGCAGCGCGTCAGGCAGATGCCGCGGCGCTCGTGCTGTTCGGCCGGATTCTCGATCCCCACCGTGCCAGCCCCGCACAGGCGGCCATGCTCCGCTCGATCATCACGGGACTGGCTGCCCACGGCTGCTGCACCGTCTGGCTGGCGGCCGACGCCACCGCCTGCGCAGACATCGCCCGCATGCTTGGCGAACCGGCAGGGCTTTCATTTGTCACGCCCACGGCGCCATTGTCGCTCGAGATCCGTGGCATCGCGGTGGACATCATCTCTTCCCACGACCGCAATGCCGCACTCTCCGCCGCGTTGAAACCACCCGCCAATGCCACGCTGTCGACACTCGATCGACAGATCATCGTTGGCTGGGATGCATGCCATTGGAATTCCGAGCGTTGGGACGACGAGCCAGGGGCTTCCGAACATCATTGGACACCCGGCGCCGTCGGGCCGCTGTCGAATACCTTCTGCGTGTGGGGCTCCCGCCGCCGGCCGCCCGCGGCCGCCGGCATGCACCACCTTCCGGCCCTCCAGGCACGCTCGCCGCACGAGGCGGCAGCAGGCGCATGCGGGATGCTGACGCTCCTCGACCACCCGGCCGTCGACGACGGCGTGCTGGCTTCAGCCCGCCGCGACACGCTCGACTCCCGCACCGACTGGCGGCACAACTGGCGCGAACTGCCGACGCACCACGTCGCCTGGAGAACGATCACGACCGCCTCGGCGACCGGCGGCGACGAGGAACTGGCGACTGCCATCTGGTCGGCCATCGAGGCGCTGTCGCTGGCTGATCAGGGGCCGTTGCAGATCATTCGCTGCCACGTCGAATGTGGCACGAGCGTGGCCCGACGCGTGCGCGTGGCGGAGATCTCCGCCGAGACACTGGCTCGCGTGCGGCAACTCTACGATCCGCGCACCTTCCGTGCCTGGTGCCACGAGATCGTCGCCGATCCCGGCGAGTCCCTGGTGGCTCTGGGGCACTCGCGTTCCGGCGCGAAGCCGGGCAGCACCACGTCGTTCTCGACGGCCTTGGCCGACATCGTCAATCGTCTCGAGCAGGAGCCGCTGCATGCCATTCCCGCGGATCTCGCCCGCGAGTCCGCCTGGCTGGCGCTCGAACTCATCGAATCCACGTAACGGGCTTTCGAAAAGCCCTCCACGGAGTCCGCGACATGCATATCGAAACCATCCACATCGAACGCTCCGGCTCGCTGACCGGCGTCACGATCGACCACCTCGGCCCCGGGGTGCAGGTGCTGCACGGCACCAACGAAACGGGAAAGACATCCCTGCTCGAGTTCGTGCGGGCGATGTTCTTCGGCTTCGAGGGCCTGTTTCGCCGCGGCGTGCTCGATCCGCAGCTGCCCTGCGCCGGCAGGCTGATCGTGCACACGGGTCCTGACGGCCGCAGATTGGCCATCGAGCGGCGGCATGAGGGGCCGGAACTGGCGACGCTCACGCGGGCCAGCTACGAGGACGACATCGTCGGGCTCGGCGGCGACCAAGGCGATTTCATCTCGATCAAAGACACCGTGCCACCGCCCGATGGGCGTCCCTGGAACCGTCCCTACCTTCAGGACGTCGTCGGCGACATCGACGAGCGGACCTTCACCAACGTGATGGCCTTCGGCCTCGACGAACTGCACGAACTCCGCACGCTCGATCCGGAGGGCTGCGGCAGCCGTCTCTACGAACTCGCCAGCGGGCTCGACCGTTCGAAGGTGACCCGCGTGCTGCAGCACATCCGCGACGCCCTGACGCGGCTCGACTCCAACGATCCGGCCGTGTCGCCGGTCGAGGCACTGCGGCTGCGTCGGCATGAGGTGCTCGATCGGCTCGCGGCACTGAACTCGCCGGCTGTGGTGGCAGGCAGTCTGCTCGCCGAATTGGCCCGCACCGACACCGAGCTCGCGGCCCTGCAGGCGGCGATCGAACGGGCCGTCGGCGAAGAGGACGTCATCCGTGGCGTGCTCTGGATCGAGCCCCTCTACCAGGCCTACCGCCACACGGCTGCCCATCTCGACGCGATGATGGGGACGACGCTCGTGCATGCCGATCTTGACGCGTGGAAGCGGGCCGCAAAGGGCCGTAACAAGCTTGCACGACTCGTCCGCCGCCGGCAGCGCACCCGTAGCCGGCTGGCCCGCAGCCTCGCCGAGGTGCCTGCGGAGTCGGCGATCTGGAAACGCCGCGCCGCGGTGGCTGCGATCTGCGAGGAGCAGCCCCGTCTGGAACGGATGGTGGCTGAGGTGGCCCGTGCCGAGTCGCATGCGAGGCTTGCCGCGCGGCGGTTTGGTGAACAGGTCGGCACGGCCGGCCTCTCGCGGATCGTCGCCATCACAGGGCCGCTCGACGCCACAGACAGCCTGCCCGACGTGCTGCTGCCGGAGGGTTTCATGCGGTCGTTCGGCCCCCTGCGGGCCCGCGCCCGCGACTGCGCCAGAGCCTCGCGGGATGTTCGTGATGCCAAACGCGGTGTGGCGGAGGCCAAGGGGCTGCTCGACGACACCCGCGGGCTGGTCAAGGGAGGCATGGGACCCAAAGGCATGACCATCGCCGAGGCCATCGAAGAGGCCAGTGGCAGGGCCACGCTCTTTCGCAACCGCCTGGCCGCCACCACCCAGCTGGCCGACCTCGACCGATCGATCAGCCGCATCGACAACGAGGTCGTGCACCTGATGGAGGGCCAGCTGATCCCACTCGGCTGGCTCGTTGCCTTGGGCGCGGTCTTCGTGACAGGCGCGGGGATGCTGCTCTCGGGCCTGCTGCTGCCGGAGACGGTCACCGGTCCCCTGGCTTATGCGCTGGCCGCACTCGGCCTGGCGGGCACGGGGCTGGCGTCAGTGACGACCTGGTCGCTCGACCGTGCCGCATCCAACCGCCTCGAGGCGGCCCGCAGTCAGAGCGAAATGGTGCACAAGCAACGGGAAGACCTGCTGGCCCAGTGCGGCCTGCTCGACAAAAAGATACCCGCCGACTCCGTCAACTCGCTCGAACGTCGCGCCGCGATGGCCCAGGCTGAGGTCGAGCGGCTGGAGGAACTGGCCGGCCGGGAAGGTTCCATGCACGTGCTCTCCGACAAGGTCACCGTTGCGCAGCAGGCGCTCAAGCGGGCGTTTTCGCTCCGCAAGGCCGCCCGGCTGCGGTGGCAGAAAGCTCTCGAACACCGTGGCCTGCCGACCACGCTCTCGCCGCGCGAGGTGAAGCAGATCGGTCTGCACCGGCACACGCTCCTCACGCTCGATGACGACCGCCGCCGGCTTTCCGAAGAGGCCCGACACAAGCGGGAAGAGCTGGCGGCATTCGCCAAGCGGATCGACGAGCTGATGGTGGAATGTGATCTCGTCCCGGAGGCGACGCCGCTGGAGCATCTCGGCCAGCTCCGCGAGTCTCTGGCCGCCGAGTCGCTCGCGCACCGCCGTCGTGGATCGCTCACCCGCAAGCTCGAGCGTGCCCGTGCGGCACACCGGCGCGGCAAAAAGCAGCTCGCCGTGGCCGAGCACCACGCGAAAGACTTTTTCACCCGCTGGGCCGTCACGAACGAAGAGGATTTCCTGGCCAAGGTCGACCGCCGTCCCCTCTTCGAACGTACGAGGCGGGACGCGGAGGAGGCAGAAGCCGCGTGGCTCGACGCCCGCCGCCGCATCACCGCTCCGTCGGAACTCGACCAGTGGCTCAATGACGAGCCCGCACACTCCCTCGCCGCCGAACTCGCCGGCAGGCCCGATGGACGTCGGTCGCTCGCATCGGCCAAGGTGAGCACTTCCCCTGCCGGCAAGACATCGCAGACCGCGACCGAGAAGACCGCTGCCATGACGCCGCTCGAAAGCCGCCTGGCCGAAGCCTGCGAGGCGACCGAGCGGCTGAGGTCGACGCACCGCCTGGCGGCAGACCGACGCGGGGGCATCGCCGCGAAGGTCGATGCTTCCGCGAGGGACCGGAGCACGGAGGCGCTCCAGGCGGAGCTCTCCGATGTCGAACAGCAACTCGCGGCACAACTCGATCGTCGGCGGCTGCTGGAGCGGACCGGCCGCTTGCTCGAGGAGACGCGGCTGACGGTCGCCCGCGATCACCAGCCACCGGTGCTTCGCGATGCTTCGCACTGGCTGGCCCGTCTCACTGACGGCCGGCACACGGCAATCACCACGACCATCGACGAGGCCAGGCTCGAGGTGCATGATCGGGACGGATCCGTCTGGAAGCCGGAGCGGCTCAGCCGCGGCACGCGCGAGCAGGTGTTTTTGGCACTGCGACTGGCGCTCGTCCGCGACCTTCAGCGGCATGGCGTGCCGCTTCCGCTCGTCATGGACGACGCGCTGGTCAACTTCGACGACGAGCGGGCCCGCGCCGCGGCCCGCGTGCTGGTCGAGTTCGTCTCCGATCATCCGGGTGAGCGGCAGATGCTCGTCTTCACCTGCCACGCGCACGTCGCCGCCATCTTTGCAGAGGCGAATGCGACGGTTCGCTCGCTGAGCGATCCGAGCCGCGACTGGCGGCGGCCGCAGCCGGCGGCCATCGCGGCTCCCGCCCGAGTGGCGGATCAGCCCGTGGAGCCCGAGCCTGCACCACAGCCCCAGCCCGCGGTTGTCTCGCGTTCGGCCGCGCCTCCGGCGACGTTCCACGAAGTGGAACCGGGCGCCTGGCCGGCCGAGCACTTCTTCTTCAGCCCGTCTGGCGGCTACGCCGCCATGCACCGCAGCCCTGGTCAGACACGACGCAAATCCCGGTGACACCGTCATCCGCGCCCGTCGCGAAATAAAAGCCCCCGCCGGAAGCCGGGGGACTCCGGGCACAACAACCGGTGTCCCCGGACTCCCGTCCGGGGCTTCTTGTCAAACGCGTGTCGGGATTCTGCGCTACACCTTCACGATGCCCGACTGGATATCGCGAAGGTAGCGGGCTCGCATCTGGGCGAGCAGCATGCCGAGATAGGCGTTGGCTCCGAGCGAGAGAAAGAGCGCGATCAGGCTGCCCGTCAGCAGGCCCCATGGCTTGACGGTTGTGCCGGTGCTCTTCTCCACGTCGGCGATGCGGGAGCCTGTCGACGCGACGACGGGCGAGGCCCGCGGCCGTCGCGAGGCCTCGATCACGGAACGCTCCACTGCCGGCGGCCAGGCATCGGCTACGTAGATCTTCACGCGGCGCACATCCCGGGCATCTGCTGGAACATCGCTCGTGAACGTGTAGGGCGTTCCGTTGCGGACAAGATCGGGCTCGACGCGGACAAGATAGTCGCCCCCGCCATCGACGTCGGGCACGAAGGCGGCCTCGATGCCAAACACCGAAGTCATTCCCAAATTGAAAACAACCACCGCCAAAAGGGCCGTCGTGATCAGATTCGCGCGCACGAAAGTCGTCTCCGGAAGCGTCAGAAAACCAGTGATGCGGGGCTTCCCGCCGGATTGCACCCGACGGCTCGCGAAGCCCTGCCGGCCCTTGCCGTCAGGAGGATTTCACCCTCTCGGCGCCCCTTTGTGCAACTCCATCCGCCGCCGGTGCGGCCCTGCCCCCCGCAAGTTCGGACCCGTCGGGTCCGGACAGGCTGACGATCTCAGCCTGCAGCATCGTGAGGGCGGCCTGCAAAAAGGCCACCGCGATCGGGCCCACGAAGATCCCGATCGGCCCGAGGGCCCCCACGCCGCCGAGCACGCTCAGCAGTGCCAGAAGCGGGTGGAGCTTCGACTGCCCATGCAGCACGATCGGCTTGATGATGTTGTCGACCGTGGAGACCACGCACGCCCCCCACAGGGCAAGACCGACCGCGGCCCAGGTGTTCTTCACGAAAAAAAGCAGGTAGAGGCTGGCCGTGCCCCAGACGGCCGCCGCGCCGACAAAGGGCACCAGCGCGCCGAAAAAGGTGAGCAGCGTGAGCAGAAACACGCCGCCCAGACCGGCGATGTAAAAACCGAATCCCGCCAGCACGGCCTGCACGATCGCCGCCAGCAGCGTTGAGCTCACGACCGCCCGGCTCACCTCTTCGAATTCGTCGAACAATTGCCACTGATACCGCCGGTCCAGCGGGATGAGCCGCGTCACCGCCTCGAACATCCGCCGACCGTCGGCGAGAAAATAGAAGAGGCTGACCGTCATCACGACCAGGCCGATCAGCAGTTTGACGATTACCACCGGCGCCCGGGCCGCGATCGGGCCGATCCATTCCTCAGCCAGCTTGCCGAGTTCCGCGTTGACGCTCTCGCTGGTGATGTGCAAGCCGGTGGCATCGTTGACGGTAAGGACGAGCCCGTCGAGCACGTTCGGGTCGAGCCGCATGCCCTGCGGGCTGCGGAGCATAGCGACGGCATCGCCACCGGCCCGCGACACGAGCAGGAAGAGCGGCACGAGCACGATCAAGAGCACGAACAGCGTGGTCAGTGCGGCGGCCACCCAGTCGGGCACGAGAAACCTCTCCCGCAGCCAGCGATGGAGCGGCCCGAAGATCACCACGAGCATCGCCGCCAGGAGGAGCGGCAGCAGAAAACTCGACATCACACGCAGCGAAAGCAGGCCGAAGATGGCCACCAGACCGAGGATCACTCCAAACGAAACCAGCCGTGTCATCTGAGAAAGTCCTGGGAAGTGCTCCGCCTGCTCCATGCTGCCGTCCATGCTGCCGTCCATGCTGCAGTCCATGGTCAAGCACCACGGTCGAACGCCACGACCGAGCAAAGCCGCGAATGATGATGCCGTCGTTCGTCCGGCCGTCTCGGTTCCAAGAGTGTACGCCAACGGCCATCCGGACGTCAGCGGCCGCGACCGCCTCGCGAGCATTGTCGCATGGCGAAGAGCGGGCCCGGGCAGTATTCTGCTGCGGTTTGACCCGCCCTCAGCCCACCGCTCGCGACTGCCATGAATACTCCCGCCGCATCGCTCGTCGTGCCCGTGCGAGACGAGGCGGGCAACATCGCCCCCCTGGTCGCCGAAATTCGCCGTGCGCTCGACGCCGATGGTATCGCCTGGGAACTGTTTCTGGTCGACGACGGGTCGTCCGATGGCTCTTGGGCTGAAATCGAGGCTGCTGAAGCGGCCGACACACGGGTTCGCGGCACTCGCCTGGTCCCTGGACAGGGGAAATCGGCGGCCCTCGAAGCCGGGTTTGCGAAATGCCAGGCGGACCGGATCGTGATGCTCGACGGTGACGGACAGGATGACCCCGCCGAGATTCCCCGCATGCTCGGCCTGCTGCACGGCGATGGGGCCCGGGCCGACCTCGTCAACGGCTGGAAGACACCCCGGCTCGATCCGTGGCACAAAACAATCCCCTCCCGGGTATTCAACTGGCTGGTCGGCCTGCTCACGGGACTCTGGCTGCACGATCACAACTGTGGGCTGAAGGCGTTTCACCGCGACGTGATGCTGCGGCTGCGGATGACGGAGGG
>JBIIMX010000116.1:0-9346 GCA_044337765.1 Pirellulales bacterium
TCACCACGCCCCGCTCGTAGGCTCCGATCGAATCGGAGAGGCCGAGAGCGCCCGACTCCAGCCGCTGGACGAGATCGTTCAGTTCCGCAAGCGACGTCTCGAAGGGTATCGCTGCCGGCTGGGGTGGCTGGGATGAGTTTGCGGCCGGGTCGGCCCGGTTCAGGTCAGGCTGGTTCAGTTCGGGCTGTTTTGGTTCAGGTGTGGTCGGCATCGCGTGCGGTCCTTTCCACTCGGCTCCAGATTTTTCCGTCGGTCAGTTGTGTGACGATCGCAGTGCCAGGCTTCACGCCTGCCACCGACTTGAGGGCTCCTGACGTTTTTGTTTGGCCCGTGACGCCGTCCGTGTCGAGCGACGTCACCGACCATCCTCGCGCCAGCAACTTGAGCGGACTGCCCGCTTCGAGTCGGGCTGCCGCCGCCGCGAACCGTTCGCGGCCACGGTCGACCGCCGCGGCAGCGAGCCGATGGAGCCTCGCCCCTTGCTGATCGAGCGTGGCGGCGCGGTCGCGGACGAGTCGTTCCGGGTCGGCAAAGATCCGCGAGCGGGCCAACTGCCCGATGCGGTCGCGGGCCATCTCGAGTCGTCGCAGGAGTCCCGCTTGCAGCCGTGTGCCCAGCATGTCGAGCGCGGCGGCCACCTGCGGGCCGTCGGGGGAGACGCGGACGGCGGCGTCGGTCGGCGTGAGTGCCCGGAGATCGGCCGCGAGGTCGGCGAGGGTGACATCGATTTCGTGCCCCACCCCGGACACAACGGGCACTGGCGAAGCGAAGATCGCCCGCACGAGCACCTCCTCGTTGAAGCTCCAGAGATCCTCGAGGCTCCCTCCACCGCGGACCAGCGCGATCACATCGACTGCCGGCGCAAGCCGGGCGGCGCTGGTCAGCGCCGCGGCCAATTCCTCCGCCGCGCCCGCCCCCTGCACCCGCGACGGCACCACAAACACCTCGGCGCACCGCCACCGGGAGAACAGCGTCGTGAGGAAATCCGCGATGGCCGCGCCCGTCGGGCTCGTGACAACGGCGATCCGGCGGGGAAAGGCGGGAATCGGCCGCTTGCGGCCCGGCGCAAAGATGCCCTCGCGTTCGAGCATGCCGTGCAATTTCTTGAGCCGGGCCTCGAGGCTGCCGGTGCCCACCGCGTGCAGCCGGTCGATCGTGAGCTGGTAGGTGCCTCGCGGAGGATAGAGCTCGATCCGGCCATGGCAGATCACCTGCAGCCCATCCACGGGCTCGATGGCGAGCAGGGGCAGCGCACCCCGCCAGACCACGGCTCGGAGAATGGCCGATTCATCCTTGAGGGACAGGTAGATGTGGCCGGACGAGGCCCGCACCAGGTTGCTGATCTCTCCCGTCACCCATACGTCGGAGAACCGCGACTCGAGGTGCTCCTTGACGCGCGACGTGACCTCCGACACGCTCTGGGCGTCCTGCGGCGGGCTGCGACGGTCGGAAATCGGGCTGTCGTCCATCGCGGCACAGTGTAGCACCGGCGGCCCGTCATCAGCGAAGCGGCCAGCTGCACGCCAAGAGCGTTCGCCCCAGACCATCGTGCCGTACCGGGACCCCGCATGCCCACATCAACGCCACCGCCACTGGCATCCGCCTCCACCGATCATGCTGCGTCCGCTCCGGCCCATCGCGGTGCGCTGCTGATCGTTTTCCTCACCGTGTTCATCGATCTGCTCGGCTTCGGCATCGTCCTGCCGGTGATGCCGCGGCAGGCGGAACCCTATCTCGCCGCCCTCGGCCTCTCGCCGATCGCAGTCGGGGCCGCGATCGGGGTTCTGTTCTCCGTCTTTTCGCTGATGCAGTTTGTCTTCAGCCCGATGTGGGGCCGCATCTCCGACCGGATCGGGCGGCGGCCGATGCTGCTCCTGAGCCTGCTGGGATCGGTCGTCTTCTATGCCCTCTACGGCTACGCGGTGACGTTTCCCACCGACCAGGCCGCGACGGCGATCGCGCTCATGCTGCTGTCGCGTGTCGGTGCGGGCATCGCGGGCGCGAGTGTCGGCACCGCCGCGGCGGTGATCGCCGACTGCACCACCCCTGAGAATCGCGCCCGGGGCATGGCGCTGATCGGCATCGCGTTCGGCGCGGGCTTCACGCTCGGGCCGCTGATTGCCTACTTCGGGCTCGCGCTCTTCAAGCAGCAGCCATGGGGCGTGGGAGCCCTGGCGTCGATGCTCTCCTTGGTCGCGCTCCTGATCGCGATCTTCGTCTTCAAGGAGACACGCCGGCCCGGTGCCCGCGCGGCGAAGGAGTTTCCCAGCATGTCCCGCACCGCGGCCGTCCTGAGGATGCCGATGGTCGGGACTCTGGTGCTCATCTATTTTCTCTCGATCTTCTCCTTCGCCAATTTCGAGGCCACGCTGGCGCGGCTGACCGAGTCGGCCTTCAGCATGACCAACGACGGCAACTTCCTCGTCTTTGCTTTCATCGGCCTGATGCTGATGATCGCGGGCGGTTTGTATCGCCCGTTGGCCAAGCGTCTGCCGGAAACGCGTCTGCTGGCGGCTGGCATCACGCTCATGATCATCGGCCTCGGGACCGTGGGGCTGGTGGCGTGGGGCGTGCACGGCGGGCTGGCGGCGAAGGGCTGGCCTCTGGAAAAGCTTTTTTACACCGCGGCGGCTGCGGCGGTGGCCGGTTTCGCCTTCGTGAATCCATCGGTGTCGGCGCTCATCTCGAGGAGTGCCGACGCCGACCGGCAGGGGGAAGTGCTCGGCGTGAACCAGTCGTTCGCGTCGCTCGGCCGGATCCTCGGTCCCTTTGCGGGCTCGATGCTGTTCGCGATGCATGCCACACACACGCTCCCCTACATCGTGGCGGTGGTGGTGTTGGCGCTGGTGGCCGCGCTCCTGCCGCGGCTCGGTCATGACGCCGGCGAGTTCGACCGCGAGGCCCCCCTTCGTTGACAGGCTTGGCCTTCTGCCAAGCCTGTGCATGGCAAAGACATGCCGAAGGACATGCCGGACACCAGCACGCCGGGTTTACGGGTCCCGGGTCAGTCCGTAGAGTTCCAGCTTGCGATAGAGCGTGGCACGGCTGATACCGAGTTCGGCCGCAGCATTCGGCACGCTGCCGCCGGTCCTCCGTAAGGCTTCGATCACCAGTATCCGCTGCCAGTCTTCGAGCTTGAGCGTGCCGGTCTCTGCCACGAAGGAACCGATGCGGGCCGTTGCGTGCTCATGCTCGCCTGCCTGCAATCCGCTTCGGGCAGCCAACTGTTGCAGGTTTGCCTCGTCGATGGCGACCGTTCCATCCAGTAGGCCGCCATCCCCCACGACGGTCGTGCCGGCTCCCTGAAGTGCCGCGTCGAGCATCACGAACGAATCGAGCCCCACCGTCTGCAGCGAGCCGAGGTCGGTGGCGGTGCCATTCAGGCCCGACGCCTCCCCCGCATGTCCGGCGCAGGCGGCGGAGGCGAGGCTGGCGAGCGCGACGAGGAAATCGAAGTCGGCGTTCCGTATCGAGCCCGACACCGCCGATGCCACGAGCGCTGCATGCACCCGATCCCGCTCCACGATCGGCAGGCATGCAAGGTCCGGGTCGGCCGGATTGGGAGCGTCGGCGTTCGGGGAGGCAGCCAGCCAAACGGCATTGCCCTCCCGCGCGACCAGCTGTGCCGTCGAGTCACCGACGAGTGTGGCCAACGCACTACGGGGTGGAACGACGCAGACCGGCTCCAGCCGCATGTCATCGCGCACGCGAAACCACCCGACGCTCGTGGCGCCCGAGTGTTGTGCAGCGAGTTCCAGCGTGGCCTCGATCACCTCCCGGATGTTCCTCGAAGCGAGCAGCCGAATGCTGGCCTGGTAGAGCAGCAACGGCCGCCGTGCGTCGTCGGTCGAACCGATCGACGACCGCCGCAGCACGCTCCCTTCGAGTTCGGCCACCGGGCCACAGCGGACGAACTGGCCGCGATCCGCTGTCGGCGGCGCGGTCGCCGCGTGCGGCAGTTGTTTGAAGACGAGTTCCGACGTGCCCACCCGAACCACTGCTCCGTCCGAGATGGCAGACGAGTTGACCGGCACGCCGTCCAAGCAGGTGCCGTTGCGGCTGCCCAGATCGTGCAACATCCACGTGTCGCGTACTGGATCGAACCGCACCGCCGCGTGGGTGCGGCTGGCGAGCCGGTCGGCCACGACGATGGTGGCCTCGGGCGAACGCCCCAGCGTGTTGTCCTGCGCGGGGTCGAGTACGAACGTGGGCCCCGGGCGGCCGGCGATCCGCAGCATCAGCGCAGCGGGTGCTGTACGGAGAGGAGAAATGGAGGCCGATACGCTCGACACGTTGGAGCTCTCGGGTGGAGAGGCGGGAGGAATCGGGAGGCTGTCGGTGGGAAGGGGGCAGGCGTGGCTTTTCCTGTGAGACCACTATAAATTTCGCAGGGCAATGATGGAACCGGGTAGTTGCCCACGGCGTCGCCATGCCCGGCGGTCGGTCGCCTACGAAAAGGCCCTCGCCTTGCCATTTCTATCCGCTCGTACCGCCAGCCGCCTCGTGAAAAGCTCGTTTTCCGGGCTGTTTCACCGTTTTGCCCCTGGTGCCCGTCTGAAAGACGACCGCTCTGAGACCCGTGCGTGGAGGGGAGGACGAACCCGGGGAGTGGTGGTCGTGGGGCATGGTACGGCCGATCCCGTGGGAGCCGAGGAGACGCGGCAGGTCGCGGCGTTGGTCGCGAAGATGCTCCCCGAGGTGGCCGTGGAGCTTGGATTCCTGGAGGTGATCGGCCCGTCGATCGGTGAGGCGCTCGAGCGTTTGGCCGTTCGGGGATGCAGCGAAGTGGTGGCGGCCCCGCTGCTGTTGTTCACGGCCGGACATGCCCGACGGGACGTTCCCGAGGCGGTACGCGACGGTGCCGCACGGGCCGGGCTTGTCGTGCGGCAGTCCGATGCCCTGGGCTGTCACCCCGCTCTTCTCCGGCTCACGCAGCAGCGCCGCCGCGAGGCGCTATCGCCGCTTGCGAATGTTCCCAAAGAACAGACGGTCCTACTGATGATTGGCCGCGGTTCCAGCGACCCGACGGCCCATCGGCAGCTCCATGACTTCGCTGTGGCTTCCTGCCAGGATCAGCCCGACAGCCTGTCGCATGCGCGGATCGAATTGGGGTTTGTGGCCGCGGCCCGACCGACCTTGTCCGAGGCGATCGCAAACGCCGCCGGCGGAGATCCAGGCGGGAATGCCGTCGCGGTGGGCGGCCCGGTCCGCCGTGTCGTCGTTCAGCCGCACCTTCTCTTTCGTGGCCACGTAGAAGAGCAGGTCACCGCCGCGGTGGAACGCGGCCGACAGGAACATCCCGGGACCGAATGGGTGCAGGTCCAGCGGCTCGGTGCCGATCGCCTTGTCGCCCAGGCATTGGTCGATCGCGCCGCGGCGGCATGGACGGACGAGATCGCACCGTGACCCCCCCCCCGGGCCGCGTGCCGCCGGAGTATGCGAAGCGGGCGTCGGAAAACCATGGAGGCAACCGGTCACGCACGACAGGTTCAGCGGGCGAGAAAGCTGGGTGATCGGTCTTTTCGAGCAGCAAAGAACATCTCGTCAGAAACCGATCAATTCGTCAGAATGCAGGAGCGAATCTTGATCCAGGAGCGAATCTTGGAACTTCCCGAGGGTAAGGAGTCAATTCACGTGAGCGGCAATCGTCCCACCCAAGCCGGCTGGAAGCTGTCGGCCGTGTTCGCGGCCTGTCTGTGCGTTGCCTTTGTCGTGCCGGGCCGAGGCGAGCAGCCTCCCACGGCCGTCGGGCAGCCCGCTGTTGGCAGCACCGCCGCACCAGCGGCTGGCGGCAAGCCCGGCCCCAACGACCGGCAGATCACGCTCGCGGTCCGCAGCTACCTGGAGCGCGAGCACTTCCTGCGACACCCGATCGACGACGATATCGCCAAACGGTGGTTCACAATTTTTCTGGAGGGGCTCGACCCTTGGAAGCTGCACTTCCTCCAGAGCGACGTCGACGGCTTTCTGCAGAAGCGGGATTCGCTCGATGATCTCGTGAAGCGAGGCGATGTCAGTTTTGCATACGAGGTGTTCAACCGTTTTCTGGAACGGGTCGACGCGCGACTGCCGTTGATCGAGAAGATGGTGAACGGTCCGCAGGATTTCACCACGCCGGAATCGATCGTCATCGACCGCGAGGCCGCGACCTGGGCCAAGACCGAGGCCGAGGCCGAGGACAACTGGCGGAAGCGGATCAAGTACGACCTGCTCGTGCAGAGGATGGAGAAGACCTCCCCGGAGGAGTCGAAGGACAAACTGCTGCGTCGCTACAAGAGCTTCGCCAAGCGGATGCACCAGATGACCGCCGACGAACTGCTCGAGACCTATCTCACGGCGCTCACCAGCAGCCTCGATCCCCACACCAGCTTCATGTCGCCTGGCACACAGGAAAACTTTGCCATCGCGATGCGGCTGCAGCTTGACGGCATCGGCGCGCAACTCAAGGGCGAGGACGGCTACACGACGATCATGGAGCTTACGCCGGGCGGCGCCGCTGATCGCGACGGGCGGCTCAAGAAAAAGGACCGCGTGGTGGGCGTCGGACAGGGACAGCAGGGGGAAATGGTCGACGTCGTCGACATGAACCTCAACGAGGTTGTCAAACTGATCCGCGGCAAGCGGGGCACGATCGTCAGGCTCAAGGTGATCCCGGTGGGGGAGACGGTGCCCAAGGTCTACGACATCACGCGGGACAAGATCGAACTCAAGGATGCCGAGGCCCGCGGTGAAGTCATCGAGGATGGCAAGAAGCCCGACGGCTCGCCCTGGCGGATCGGCGTCATCAATCTGCCCAGCTTCTACATGGACATGGACGGCGCCAGGCAGGGGCAGGCCGACTACAAGAGCAGCACGCGTGACTGCAAGCGGCTGATCGAGGAGTTCAAGCAGAAGGGCATCGACTGCGTGGTGCTCGATCTGAGGAACAACGGCGGCGGCTCGTTGCCGGAGTCGATTTCACTGACGGGCCTGTTCATCGACACAGGTCCTGTCGTGCAAATCAAGGATGCCGACAAGCGGGTGCAGCAGTACGACGACGTCGACCCCGGCGTAACCTGGGACGGACCACTGGTGGTGCTCACCAACAAGTTCAGCGCCAGTGCCAGCGAGATCGTGGCCGGCGCCATCCAGGACTACCGCCGCGGGCTCGTCATCGGCGACAAGGCGACCCACGGCAAGGGCACGGTCCAGAGCCTCCTCGACCTCGGCCGCCAGCTCTTTCAACGGCTGCCCAACGCCCCGTCGCTGGGTGCCATCAAGATCACGATGCAGCAGTTCTACCGGCCGCTCGGTGCCAGCACGCAGTTGGAGGGTGTGAAGAGCGATATCGAGCTGCCGAGCATCACGACCCACCTTCCGGTAGGCGAGTCGGATCTCGATCATGCGATCGCCTTCGACAAGGTGCCTGCCGCGGCATTTCAGGCGAGTGGCCGCGTGACCGACGACATGCTGCGGGCTCTGCGCGAGCGGTCGGCGGGGCGGATCGCCCGCGACGAGGATTTTTCCAAGGTGCAGAAGGACATCACCCAGTACGAGAAGCGGAAGAGCGAGAAGACGATTTCACTGGTGGAATCGGAGTTTGCGCGGCAGTGGAACGAAGGGAAGGCAGCCGAGGACGAGGAAAAGAAGCTCGAAGAGGAGATGGACGCCCAGCGGCGGCCGGTCGTGAAGCGAGACTTCTACTTCAACGAGGCGATGAACGTCACGGCCGACTACCTCAACTCGCTGGCCGGTGGCGCCGCCGGTCTGGCTCGCACGAGTCGGCCTGTTGAAGTTCCGCGTCCTGCGCCGATGCCAGTGCTGCAGTAGAAAGACGCGACGTCCTGCAACAACTCTTTTGGGCGCGGCGGGCGTGGCCAGCGGAGTTCGACCCGTGGCCACGAGTTTTTAACTTGTGGAATCCGTGCCGATGACACGGACAAGTTGAAAACTTGTCCCCACGGTTTCGGATTCGCGTTTCTCAGCCCCCGAGCACCTCCTCGATGCCGCGGAGCGGATCGGGGTGGGCGAGTTGGATGGACAGATCCCGAAAGAGCAGGGCGGGATCGACCCGTTTGTCGGCACCGCGAGCCGACGGCGTGGACGGATCCCAGGTCGGGGGCGGGCTCCCGGTGATCGCTGCCAGATGGCCGTACCAGGCGCGTCGCAGGACGGGATGCCCGTCCGATACCACGTAGAGCGGCTGGGGCGAACTCGCCGCGGCCACCGCACACACGACAGCGGCCGCATCATCGACGTGAATCAGGTTGAGCCAACTGTCGGGATCGGTCGCGATCGGCCGTGCGGCTTTGAGATCGGCGAGCCGCGGGAGACGGTCCGGGCCGTAGAGCCCGGCAAACCGCAGGGCTACGCCCGGTCCCTTGCGGTGCCTTCGCAGGAGTGACTCTGCCTCCACGAGCACGCGGCCCGCCTCGCGGCTGGGGTTCGCGGGAGTGTCCTCAGCGACGACCCCGCCACCCTCGTCGCCCCACACGCCCGTGGAACTCGACAGGATCACCCGGGGCGATCCTTTCAGAGCATCGAGCAACTGGTGCAGTCCATCGACATGCACATCGCGATGGGTCTTGCCGCTGGCACGGTCGAATCCCACCGACCAGAAGACCGTGTCGCACGACGGGAGTTGTCGCAGCGATTCCCATGATGGCGAGTCTGGGCCGGCGGTGACGTCGCAGACGATCGGCGCGATGCCTGACGCCTCGAGCGCGGCCGCGCGGACCGGGCTGCGGGTGATGCCAAAGACGCGGTCGCCGGCGGCGAGCCAGCGGAGGGCGACTCGGGAGCCGAGGTAGCCGCAGCCGACGACCAGCCGCGTGGCCGGTGCCGAAGAGCATGAGACGGTGTCCGGGTGTTTGTTCATTCGTGCGGTGTGCTGAAGGATGTCTGTGGTAGGGAGGTCTGCGGCGGGGTTATGCGTCGAGCGGGCCCGGCCGTCGGTCGCCGGTGGCGTGTGCCTGCGCCTCGAGCCACGAGGAAAGCACCACCTGTGCCGCGATGGCGTCGGTCCGCTCCTTCTTGCGGCCCCGCGTCAGCCCAGAGCCGGCGAGCAGTCCCGTCGCCTCGCGGGAACTGTACCGTTCGTCGTGAAACACGACCGGCAGGCCCGTCTCCGTTGCCAGCCAGGCACCGAACCGCTCCACCTCGACCGACATCCGGCTATCGCTGCCATCGGCATGGATCGGCAGGCCCACCACGAAGCCGACGATGCCCTCATCGGCGACCAGTTTCCGGAAGAAAGCCCCGTCGGACTTTTTGTCGCCCGTGGTCTGACGCACGCAGAGCGGGCTCGACAGAATGCGGTGGGTGTCGCAAATCGCCACGCCGATCCGACGGCGGCCGTAGTCGACGC
>JBIIMX010000408.1:0-3535 GCA_044337765.1 Pirellulales bacterium
GGCACCTCAACAACGTGATCGTGACGGCAGGGCCGCAGCAATCGCGTCTCAAGCCCGGCGTGGCGATCGCGATCGTCCGCGAGTGCCTTGCGGCCCTGGCCGCCCTGCACCGCGAGGAGATCGTGCACGGCGACATCAAGAGCTCCAACATCATGGTGAAGAGGACGGGCAACGCGAAGATCATCGATATCGGCTCGGCCCTCGCGCTCGACGACATGCCCCCCAACCGTACCTGCACGCCGTCGTATGCAGCTCCCGAGGTGCTCGAAGGCCGGGAGAATACGCCCCGTTCGGATCTGGCGAGCCTCGGTTACGTGCTCATCGAGATGCTCTCGGGCCGGCCACCATTTGCAGGACTGCAGTCCTACCGAGACCTCTTGGAGGCGAAGCGATCGCTGGCCCACAGGCTTCCGCAGATCCTGCCCGCCGATGTCAGCTGCAACGAACTGCTGATGAACTTCATCCGCGGAATGATCGCTTCAGAGCCTGCGAGGCGGTTTCCGAGCGCCGAAGACGCCGATCTGGTGAAGGAAGGCGCCGCGAGCTTCCACAGGCAATTGATCGTGGGCGGCCTGGCAAGCGAATACGACAACGAGATCCGCGCCTGGCTGGAACTGCTGGAATAAAAGACCAGAAACACCAGCAGAAAAACCAGCGAAAAACCGGCAGACAAGACCAACAGGCAATCCAGATCGGAAAACAGCGAGGGTGACGGGACTCGAACCCGCGGCCTCCAACGTGACAGGCTGGCGCTCTAACCAACTGAGCTACACCCCCGTGAGTGACCAGTAGGCATTCCACCGGTCACAACGGGCCTTCGCCGTAAGGATGCAAGTGTATCGGTTTTCCCGCCACTTCAAAAGAGGCTGTTTTGCCTCAAAAAATGCCGCGGGTAGGATCGAACCCCTTCTTGATGGCCAGTTCAAAATCCTGGTCGGCCTGTTCCCCGAGCCCCACGGCCCGACAGGCCAAGGCCCGATGGTGGAGCATCACTGCCATCCCGTGCTCGAGCCCCCGGACACGGCATGCCAGCCGCACAGGATCGACCCGACCGGCCATCAGGCCGAGCTTGCGGCGATTCTGCTGCATGCCGGTGATGGCGACATTGAGCTGGTCGACCGCCTCCGCGTGGCGGCCTAACAGGTGCAGTAAAAAGCCTCGGGTATCGAGAATTTCCGGTGAAGCATCCTCCGCTCCCCCGATGGCCCGATCGATGTCGGCCAGGGCCGCCGGGAGATCGCGGCCCACCAACCCGCGGATGTAGGCCCGGTGGTTCAGGGCATCGGGATCACCGGCCGCCGACAGTTGCACCACCATATCTGCGGCGGCCATCGCTGCATCGGCATCCTCGAGCACAACGTTCACCAGGGCCCGCACCCGCCACGGCTGGACGGCCGTGGGGGCGATCTCGCTGGCACGCACGGCATCCCCGAGACAACCGGGGGCGTCTCGTTCCTCGAGCCGCAACATTGCCCGCATGCAAAGCAGATCGGGATCGTCACCAAACCAGCGAACCGCACGGCTCACGTCGGCCACCGCCCCCGCGATGTCGCTCCTGGCCTCGCACTCGGCCGCCCGCTCGAGCGACCACTGCACCACCGCCTCGCGGACGACAGGCAGCACCTGGGGGATCACGATCGCCGGCACCACGCCCCCGAGGATGACCGCGAGCAAGAGCCAACGTTTCCCGGATGACGGCCGCTGCCGGCCGGCGGACCCGGGACCGGCACGGCCGACGCCAACACCGTTGTTCTTGCCCCCATCGTTGCGAAACCCGTCGTTCGCAGCCGAGTCGTTCCGCTCAAGCGCCGTCAGACGCGGGCCGACGCGGTCAAACTCCGCATCGCCGGGGGATGCCGCGGGCCGTTCAAACTCCACGGGAATCGGAAAACCGTGCCGGTCGTACCGCATCTCGTCACGCCTCGGGGTGCTTCGCGGGGCTCCTCGAACAGCCTATGCTTGCGACAGCGAGCCGCAAACCGGTCGTGTGTCTCTCAATCGTAGCCCGAACCTGTCGGCGTGAACAATTGACTGGTACGGCTGGCCCGACGTAAGGTCTCTCACAGCGTTCAGAACTCCCTCGGAGCCCTTTCCCATGCCGCTCTTCGAGATCGAAACCATCGCCCACATCATCATCTCGTGGGCGGCCGACGAGCAGGCCGCTGCGGCCGTTGTCGAGGACGCCTACCCCGGGGAGCGGATCGTGCGACTCACCCGCCGCCCTCGGGATACCTGGGTGATCTCCAAGTCGGCCATCGGACTCACTTCGGGCCTGACAGACTCCCGGGTCGATCCCTGCAACACGGCCCGCGAATGCCTCTCCAAGGCGCAGGGCGACAAACTCCACGCCATCCGTCTCTACATGCAGGAGACAGGAGACGACCTCGATCGGGCCCGCCGGGTGATCGAGTCGAACATGGTCATGGGCTGGTGAGCCGGCCGACCACCAACGCAATCGCCACGAGCGCGGCCACCGCTCCCAAAACGCCCTTCCCAACGGGCGGTGCCGGGCTGACCAACGCCAGTCCGACGAGCTGGTTTGGCGTGCCGATGCCGCCGTTGTCCGCGATGGCGACGAGACTGCGATTGCCGTCGGCCAACAGTGGCCCCAGGCACAACCCCTCCAGGTTGATCCCCAGCGAGTCGGACCAGAGCAATCGCTTCTCCACGACCGCCTCCTTGCGGGCGGCGAGATCGCGTTCCACCGCAGAGACATCGACGGCGGCTGCGGTATCGACCAGATAGACCCGGCTCGCAAACGGCGGCAGGCCGGGCGCGCCACTCCTCTCGAGCGTCAGGAGCCGGCCGTTACCCAACGCCACGATCGCCGCGAGCCCGGAGAGTGGCTGCCCCGCGAACACGCGCAAGAACGCGTGTGGTGGATCGACGCCATAGGCGGCCTGAAAGGCGACGGCTGCGGGCTGTTCACGTCGGGTTCGCAGCCTCTCGAAGGGCACGGGCTTGGCATCGGCGACCAGCGGCAGACGCGTCAGCCGTACCACTGTGCCGCCGCCGATTGCGGCGGGGGGACCGTCGTCGGCGAGGGCCTCTTCGTTGGCGGTCCAGAGGACGCGGCCGCCGGGCTCGATCGCCAACGATTCCAGACCGCGATTGGGACGCCTCCTCAAAAGATTCTCTGGCAGCGGGACCGCGCCGAACATGCGTCCATCCGTGAGGGAAAACGCCCGCACGGCCGGCGTATCCTCCTCGCATACCAGCACGCCAGGTTCGGGTTCGCCACCTTTGTTGTCGCCGCGTTCCCGCTGCATGGCGAGGGCGACCGGTCCGGGGCAGGGCACCACGTCCTCGTAGTCGTGCCGCTGCGAGAGGGTGACGATGCGAAGCGACTCGACGGCGGCCGGCTTTCCCGTCTGCGTCAGCGAGAGCCGAAACAGCAACAGGTGCTGGCTGTTGTCCATCACGGCCACGTAGCGATCGTCGCCCAGCCAAGCGACACCGCTGAGGCCCGTGATCTCGATCGATTTCCCGGCGGCATCTTTCGCCGTGTTCGGCAGGGGGATGGCACCCCGGAACA
>JBIIMX010000117.1:0-9281 GCA_044337765.1 Pirellulales bacterium
GACGGGAGGGCCTGGCGCATCAACGAATCTCCCCGAGTGCCGCGGCGAGAGTGCGGTCGTCCAGCCGCTCATAGTGCCAACGGTTGTCGGCGGCCATAAACGACACCCCACTTCCCTTGACCGTTCTGGCGATCACGGCTCGCGGCAGCGTCCGTTCGTCGTCCCCGGCGTGGAGCGCGGCCGCGAGGGCTCGCATGTCGTGGCCGTCGCACTCCACGGCGTCAAAACCGAAGGCCGCACACTTGGCCGCCAGCGGCTCGAGGCGGAGCACGTCATCCGTGTGCCCCATCGCCTGAAACCCGTTGGCATCGACAATCACCGTGAGATTGCACAGCCGATAGTGAGCGGCAAACAGCATCGCCTCCCAGATCGGCCCCTCATTCATCTCCCCGTCGCCCACGATGCACCAGACCCGGCGCTGGCTCTGGCGACGCAGCAGGCCATAGGCCATGCCCACGGCCACCGGCAGGCCATGACCAAGCGATCCGCCCGTGACTTCACACCCAGGAACGTTCACCTCGCTCACGCCACGCAGACGGGTGCCATTGACGAGATAGTTGCGGAGGTCCTCTTCCCCCAACCACCCGAGCTCCCGAAAGCAGGCGTAGAGCGCCATCACGCCGTGCCCCTTCGAGAGCACGAGGAGATCCCGCTCCGGTGCATTGGGGTCCGACCGGTCATACCGCATCACCCCGCCGAACAGGGTTGCGCAGATCTCCACGAGCGACAGGGCGCAACCAATATGGGCCGATCGGCCGTGATGGGCCATGAACAGAATGTGACGCCGAAGGTCACGCGGGTCGAGGGCGGAGGTGTGCATGCCTGGGCTCAGTGGGTGCGGCGAATGCCTCCCGCATGGCGGAGAGCCCCGCGATTATAGCCTCACACTCGTGCCGGTCGCTTCACGAAACCGTCCGCCGCCGGCCAAGCACGTTTTTTGCGCCGTGGCCATCCCGTGCCGGCTTCAGCCGATGAGCGCCTTCATCTCGCGGACGGCCTGTGAGAAGCCGACGAGCACGGCCCGCGACACGATCGAATGGCCGATGTTGAGCTCGCCCATCCCTTCGAGGCGGGCCACCGGCACGACGTTGCGGTAGGTGAGGCCGTGGCCGGCGTTGAGATGGAGCTTTGCCTGGCGGATCATGCCGCCGGCACGTGACAGCTCCACGAGCTGCGTATGCCGCTCGGCATCCTTCACGGCGTTGGCGTAGCAGCCTGTATGCAGTTCGACCGCCGCGACCCCGAGGTCGACCGCGGCATCGATCTGCCGCGGGCAGGGATCGAGGAACAGCGCGACGACGATGCCGGCTTCGTGCAGCCGTCGGACCGCCTCCGCCGTCGCGGCCCGGTGGGTGACCACATCGAGGCCCCCTTCGGTGGTGACCTCCTCGCGTTTCTCCGGCACGAGCGTCACCTGGTCGGGACGCACCCGGCAGGCGATGTCGATCATTGCCGGCGCAATCGCGGCCTCGAGGTTGAGCTTCACCTGCACGGTCGATCGCAGGACCTCGAGATCGCGATCCTGGATATGACGGCGATCCTCGCGGAGGTGGACCGTGATGGCGTCTGCACCGCCGAGTTCGGCGAGCGCAGCTGCCCACACGGGGTCGGGTTCGACCGTGCGACGGGCCTGCCGGATCGTGGCCACGTGATCGATATTGACGCCAAGCGTTGCCATGAGGCTACTCTACCGACGGACCCGGCAGACCGATAGCTACAGGCCCTTCTTCAGCAGGATCACGCTGTTGCCGCGGGGCGTCCGCACCTGCAGCACCACGCCCTCTTCGGCAGACTCCCGCTCGATCGCCTCGGCGAAATCACCGATCGTCTTCACGGCGGTCTTGCCGACTTTGCGAATCAGCACGCCCGGGCCGATGCCGGCTTCAGCCGCCACGCCGTCGTTGTCGACTCGGTCGACCACGACCCCTTCGAAACCCTCGTAAACCTTCTCGGGCAGCGAGTCCTTGTCGCGGACTTCGATGCCGAAGGCTTCCGAGTAGAAGGTCTCTTCATCCTGATCGCCGTCGGAAAGCTTCCGGCTGCCCGCGCCATCGCGCTTCGCGATCTTGTCAGGGAGCGGCTTGACCGAGATGGAAAGCGACATCGACTTGCCGTCTCGCAGCACGGTGATCGTGTGCGGCTTGCCGATGGCCGACTTCTCCACAACTTCCTGGAGCGAGCGGGGGCCATCCACCGCCTGGTCGTCGAAGGCCGTGATCACGTCGAGTTCCTGCATGCCAGCTTCGGCGGCCGGAGTGTCCTCCATCACCTCGGTGACGAGCACTCCCTTGCGGCTCTTGACCCCCAGTTTCGTCGCCATCTCATTGCTCAACGGTCCGATCGAAACGCCGAGGTAACCCCGTTCCACCGAGCCCCTGGCGATGAGCTGGCCGCTCACCCACTTGGCGAGGTTGATCGGAATCGCGAAGCCGACGCCCTGGTAGGCGCCCGTGTTGGATGCGATGGCGGTATTGATGCCGATCACCTCGCCGTCGAGGTTGACCAGCGGCCCGCCCGAGTTGCCCGGATTGATGGCGGCATCTGTCTGGAGGAATTTCGCCCGGCGGATGCTGCCGAGCTCACGGCCCTTGCCGCTGATGATCCCGGCGCTGACGGTGGTCTCCAGTTCGAACGGATTGCCGATCGCGATCACCCAGTCACCGATCGCGAGTTTGTCGGAATCGCCGAGCTTGGAAACCGGCAGGTCGTGCGCATCGTCGAGCTTGATGACGGCGAGGTCGCTGTCGGGATCCGTCTTGATCTCCGCGGCCTTGAACTCGCGGCCATCGGGGAGTTCGACCGTCACCGAGTCGGCACCGGCGACCACGTGGTTGTTGGTGAGCACCAGACCCTCCTTGTCGACGATCACGCCCGAACCCACGCCCGATCGCGGTGGCGTCTGCCCGCCCTCGGGTTGGTTGAAATCGAAGCCTTCGGGCACCCCGTCCTTGAAGAACTCCTCGAATGGCGTCCCCTTGAAAGGATTGTCGCCTCCACGCTCCGGTCGCTGGCCCTGCCGCTGTCCGCGGGCGGCGGCCACCTTTTTGGCCTTCGTCTCGCTGCGGACCACCACCACGCTGGGGATGGCCTGCTCCGCGGCATGGCGGAACGCCTTGGAGAGCGAATTGGCGTGCATGAGTGCCTCGGCCGTCTCGTCGGCTCGGCAGATGGCGGCCATGCCGAAGACCCCAGCCAACGGCAGGGCGAGGGACAGGAATGACAGGTGCACGACGGACCTGGCGAGACAGGACCGGCCGGCTGCCGATGGGCGGGAATCGCTGGAAGCAGGCATTGAACGAATGAGTGAACGAATGAGGTTCTTGGTCTTCATGGACAGAACACAACCTTTCTGAGTGGAATTCGCGAGGAGTATAGGCCTGCAACCTGTTCCTGCGGAGTCCGCAGCCGCCACCGCGGGCGATTTGCGGTTGCAAATGCATCCATGCCGGCTGCCTCGCGAGCACCGGCTTTCAAACGTGACTGAGCCAGTTCTACGCGGCCGGCCCAATGCCGGTTCGCGGGGATGTCGAAATCGTTTTTTACCCGGGTTTTTCCCGGTATTCCGTTGACAGGCCGGCGCAGTGACGCGTACCTTTGCCCTGAGGGCATGAATGCGGGCACTGCGGCAACGGCATGAATCGATCGGACCAGCAACAGCCGACGGAACAACAGCGGGCCAGCCCGCCCCGATCGGGGCGGGGCGACAGGTCCGAAGGCAGCATCGATATCGGGGAGTGCCAGCGTCGGATCCATTACGAGTTTCGCGATCCAGCCCTGCTTGTTGCGGCGTTCACGCATGCCTCGGGAGCGCAGCATCGGCTGGCGTCGAACGAACGGCTCGAATTCCTGGGCGATGCCATTCTGGGGTTCATCGTCTGCGAGACGCTCTACGAGCTTTTTCCCGATTCGCTGGAGGGGGATCTGACCCGCATCAAGTCGGTCGTCGTAAGCCGGGAGACCTGCGGGCGGATCACGGAGCGGCTGCAGCTGATCGACTTTCTCATCGTCGGCAAGGGGCTGGCACTCAACCGGCCGGTGCCGGCCTCGGTGCTCTCAGACCTCTTTGAGTCGCTGGTGGCCGCGATGTATCTCGACGGCGGCCTCGAGCCGGTGCGGGCCCTTGTGGCGCGGATGCTCGAGCCGGAGATTGTGAAGGTGGCTTCGGGCGAGCAGGGGCTCAATCACAAATCGCTCCTGCAGCAGTTGTCCCAGCGGGATTACGGCGTCACGCCAACCTATGAAGTGGTCGAGGAGGCGGGGCCCGATCACAGCAAGAGTTTTCACGTGTCGGCCCAGATCGGTCCGCGGCGCTATCCGCCGGCGTGGGGCCGCAACAAGAAGGAGGCGGAACAGCGTGCCGCCTCCAACGCGCTCTCCGAGCTGCAACTCGAGTCGGCCGCCCGGGGGGCGGCTGGCGGATAGGCCGTGTGCGATCGCCAGCCTCGGTCGAGCATATTGAGAGATGTGCAGGCGCGTGCTGTGCCTCGCCACCGTTTGCGGGCGTCGGGTGTGCCGGGGGCGGCGCGGCCCGTGTGCGGGTAG
Organism: Pirellulales bacterium; assembly: GCA_044337765.1. GTDB lineage: Bacteria > Planctomycetota > Planctomycetia > Pirellulales > UBA1268 > CAMCQY01. Next base: position 4,543 of record JBIIMX010000117.1, read on the forward strand.
GATGTGGCTTGGGTCCCGCTCGGCCGAGAGTGTCGATGTCTGTCAGTCCCCCAGCACCTGTGACGGTCATCATCGTCAATTTCAATGGCGGGGAGCATCTGCTGCGCTGTCTGTCCTGCCTGGCGGAGCAGGAATCGCCGCCCGAGCGGATCCTGCTGATCGACAACCGCAGCACCGATGGGTCGGCGGCCGCTGCCCGGGAGTGGGTGACACGGGATGGGCGGTTGTCGGCCAGGCTCGAGCAGATCGATTCCTCCATCAACGCCGGGTTCGCGGCGGCCAACAACCGCGCCGTCGAAGCCTGTGCGACCGAGTTCGTGGCCCTGCTCAATCCCGATGCCTTTCCGGACCGGGGCTGGTTGGCGGCGCTGGTGGCCGCGGCGCGACAGCATCCGGAGGCGGCGTCCTTCGGATCGTGGCAGCGGCTCGACGGTCGGCCCGGCCTGCTCGACGGCGTGGGCGACGTCTATCACATCAGCGGCGTCGCCTGGCGAGACGGGCATGGAAAGATTTGTGGCGACTGCTACGAGCCAGACGGCGAGATCTTTTCGGCGTGTGCCGCTGCGGCGGTCTATCGCCGACAGGCGTTCCTCGAGGTCGGGGGCTTCGACGAGGATTTTTTCTGCTACTTCGAGGACGTCGATCTGGGCTTCCGCCTGCGGTTGGCGGGGTACGCCGCGCGGGCGGTGGCTGCCGCGGGCGTGTCGCACGTGAGCGCCGCTTCAACGGGTGGTTCGCGGAGCACCTTCGCGGTCTATCACGGCCACCGCAATCTCGTCTGGTGCTTCGCGAAGAACATGCCCTTCCCGCTGGTGCTCGTGCTCCTGCCCGGGCACATCGCCCTGCTGTTTTACGATCTGGCTTTGTTCACGCTGCGGGGCTGCGGGGCTGCGGTCGTGAAGGCCAAGTGGGATGCGATCGTGGGCCTGCCGAAATTCCTCGGCAAGCGTCGGGCCGTGCAGGCCACGCGTCGGGCCAGCTGTGGCGATATCTGGCGGATCATGGACCATCGCTGCTGGCCCAAAAGACGCCGATCAAGAGCCGACGAAGCAGACTAGGCGAGTGAACCTCGCCGGCGTGACGCCAAGACCTCTCGGCGAAAAGCGGCGGCCCAAACGAGGTTCCCTGCCAGGCAGAGCGGCAGGAGCCGCAGAAAGGTCGGGAGATACGTTCTTCTTTTGCTGCAGCGCAGTAGGCGGACGAAGATCACCGGCAGGACGACGGCGGGTGTCAGAAAGGCCAGGATAGGAAACCGAAGAAAAATCCGCGAACGGGGACGCTTCAGGATCAATTGGTCTGCCGCGGAGGCGGTTCCCATCTTCGTGTTGTATCGAAAGAACTGCTCGCGGCCCTCGCGGTTGCGGTGCAACACCTCCACTCTGGGATCGTAGACCAGCTCGAAGCCCTGCTGCCGCATCTGATGTGACAGCAGCACGTCTTCGCCGAGCGTCTGATCGGGGAAAGCGTCGTCACTGAGCAACTCGGCCCGGTAGGCGCTGTTACAGCCCAGAAGAAAGTTCCGATTTCGCTGGGGCGTTTTATCCTGGGGGAAGTGCCGGAAGAATTCGAGGAAATAGACGCCGCATCCGGTGAGGCACTCAGGATTAAGAATTCCAAGCGATCCGCCGGCACCTCCGATGGCGGGATCTGCGAAGTGCTTTTCCAGAGCGGCGATCCAGTCGGGGGGCACCACGCAATCCTGGTCGACGAAAAATATGAGTCTTCCCCGTGCCATCGCCACGCCGCGATTGCGGGCGGCGCCCGCCGAGAGTCGGGTGGGCGACAGGACGAGGTTCACTTCGGGAAACTGCTCGCGGACGATCTCGCCGCAGCGGTCGCCCGAACTGTCGACGACAATGATCTCCGCACGACGCCCCTCCGTGGCCCGCTGAACCGACGCCAGGCAGGCGGCGATCGTGGCGGCGCCGTGGTAGGCCGGGATGACGACGGAGATGTCGACGGGGTCGGCCGGGGTGGTGACCCTTTTGGAAGGCTGCGGGGAGGTTGTCATGGCACCTGCCGGCTTCCTGCCCGCAGGCATACCTGACGGTAGAGTTCCAGATCGCCCGCGATCATGTCGCGAATCTGGTCAGCGAACGGGGCCAACTGTTCGTTGATGTCGGTCGAGCCGACGTTTTCCCGCCGGTCGAGCCTGATGTGGGACGGGAGTTGCAGCTCAGCGGCGACGCTGGTCATGAACTGCGGAAACCGCTCCTGGATCCCGACGATCTTCACTCGCTCGAGGTTCTGCAGGGCCTTGTCAACGAGGGATTCCGAATACTCGATGTTCCAGTCGGCGTTCGTGAACTGGCCCGGTGCCAGATACCGGATTTGATTGTTGATGACCTGTTCGTTGAGAAACCGTGAATCCTTGAGCAACTCGTGCGGCGGGATTCCCTCGACGTCTGAGAAATGGCCGATGACCGATGATGTCCTGGCAAAGGGCTCCCGCAGACAGGTGATGATCTTCCGATCCGGGAAGAGTTCGAGGAGGTGCTGGAGACGGTAGTGCCCCATGACGAACCTTCTTGTGGCCACCATGTTCCGTTGGTTCCGGAATTCACCAAACTCAAGATAACCCCCCTTGTTCACATCCAGTTCACGCTTCGAGGGAAATACATCTTCGGGAAATGCCTCGCTCAGGATCGTGCGGAGCGTGGTGCCTGCCGTCTTGGGCATATGCAGGATCGCATACAGTTGCGGCACGGCCGAGGCTTCGCCATGCAGTGCAGGGATGGGAGCCGGTGCCGCGGCCTCCGACGCGGATGTGGGCGTCGGCACGTCTTCGCGAAGCCAGGTCTTCTTGCGGCTTGGCGGGAACGCCAGGCTGTAGTCGACGATCACTTTGTGAAAATTGGGACCGTAGTGGGGATCGTTCCTGATCTGCCTGCCCCAGGTGCGACTCATGTGGGCGATGTCGCGTTTGAAGCGTTCGATAGCCTCGGGCCTGAGGTCCGACCCGCGTGAGATCGATTCCAGGTGCGTCAATTCCGCCTGCGGCGTGCAGATGATCTGGTAGCCACGCTGGCCCACCTTCAGGCAGAGGTCGACGTCGTTGAAGGCCACCGGCAGATTTTTCTCGTCAAACCCGCCCACCTCGTCGAAGACCGTCCGACGCATCGCCAGGCAGGCCGCCGTGACGGCCGACATATTGCGGGCGATGCGAAGATGGTTGAGATGGCCAGGCGCATCGGCTGCCACTCTTTCGTAGACATGGCCCGCCACCGGCTCGATCGCCCCCACGCCCAGGATCACGCCGGCGTGCTGGATCGTGCCGTTTTCATAGAGCAGCCGGGCGCCCACAGCCCCCACCTCGGGCCGCACGGCCTGCGCGACCATATTCGCGAGCCAGTCGGCGTGGCGGATCAGGACGTCGTTGTTGAGCAAGAGCAGGATCTCCCCCCGCGACTGGGCGATCGCCTTGTTGTTGATCGCCGAGTAGTTGAAGGGGCCGGGGCAGGGCAGGATCCGCACCCTCGGGTCGGTGGCGAGGCGTTCGAAGAGGCGGAACGTCGCCGGTTCGCAGCTGTCGTTGTCGGCGACGATCACCTCGAGGGCGGGATAATCGGTGGCCACAAGCAGTCCGCCGAGGCATTTGCCCAGCACATCGGCCCGGTCGCGGGTGGGAATGATCACCGACACGAGCGGAGCCGGACTGGGAACGGTTCGGCGGACTTCCAGCCATCCGGGGGCGTTGGGCAGGGGGGCCACCGTGGCGGCGGACTGCCCCGTGCGTTGCAGATGCTCTCTGACGGCCTGAATCGCGGACGCCTGATCGGGGTTGTCTGCCCCGCCGATTCCCCGACGGGAATGGTGGAGCACCAGCGGGATATGGCGGATGCGTGCGGCCGTCGTCGCCTGGCTGGCCCGCAGGACGAGGTCGTAGTTTCGGGCGTCTCGAAAGCCGGGTCGAAAGCCGCCAATGCCATTCAACACGCTGCGGCGCACTGCCATCAGGCTGCCTACCATGTCGTGGCTGAGCATCATCTCCGGGTTCCAGCCAGTTTTCAGGATCGGCTGGTAACGCTGGCCGGCTTCATCGATTGAATCTTCGTCGCTGAAGAGGATATCGGCATCGGGGTGGGCGGTGATCTCGACGGCCATCTCGTAGAGGGCCCGCTCCGAAAGCAGATGCCGGGGATCGAAGAGCACCGCAAAATCGCCGCTGGCCAGCGACAGCGCCGCTTCGGCCGCAGCGGCCTCGCGGACGTTTGCGATCGCGTCGGCGATCTTTATCCGAGGGTCGGCGGCGGCCGCATTGGCCAGCACGGTTCGCACCGCCTGCGACCCGGCTGCCGCAGGGGCCAGAGCGATGCAGAGATCAGCGGCCGGATAGAGCTGCCGTCGCACCGACTCGATGCCCGTGCCGAGCCAGCGTGTATCGGCAGTGACGACGGGCATGACCACGGAGAATGTCGGCCGGCTGGGAAACGTAGCGATGTGGCGGGCGATGGCCCTGCGATCCGATTCGCTCAGCGTGTCGAAGCGGGCGATCCACTCGGTGTAGGGCGCGGCCGGAGGCCGCTGCGTGTCCTGGATCGTCCGCACCAGCCTCGCACCGCCCGGCAGTTTTTGAAGCGTTGCCGCAGTGCGCAGGCAGAAATCGTGAAGCCGCTGGTGGCGGCGGATGATCGTCAGCAGGGCAACGGTGGTGTCGGCAAGCCGTCTTGGCAGTGGCACGGTGGCAGCGCCGGAACGTTTCTGTCGCGGGGAATGGAATCGGTGGATAGACGCCCTGC
>JBIIMX010000002.1:0-30641 GCA_044337765.1 Pirellulales bacterium
GCGCGGGTGCATAAAAGCCTTTTTTCGCGAGCCTCCCATGTCTCCTTCCGATCCCCCACCGCATTCCCCAGCTGATTTGGTTGTCCCGGCTCTCGCTGAACGTGGCATTCCCGCGGATGCCTTGGCGATCTGTGAGGCCGCAGCCCGTGCGGGCGGCCGGGTGTTGCTCGACTGGGTGGGCAGGTTCGGGGTGTCGAGCAAAGGGCCACGCGACCTCGTCACGGAAGCCGACCTTGCCTCGCAGCGTGAAATCCGTCGGATCGTCCTCGGAGCTTTTCCCGATCATGGATTCATCGGCGAGGAATCGCTGCCGGAGCATGCCGTCGACGGCCTGTCCGGAAGCGACCTAGCCTCTGGCGGGGCAACGCTCCGCTGGATGGTCGACCCGCTGGATGGCACGAGCAATTACGTGCACGGGTTTCCCGCCTGGTGCGTCTCCATCGCCCTGACGCGGGGCGACGAGATCCTCGTTGGCGTTGTCTACGATCCGACGCGGGACGAATGCTTTACCGCAAAACTTGGCGTCGGTGCATGGCTCAACGGAAAGCCCATCTCGGTCAGTGGATGCACGCTCTTGTCAGACGCCCTCGTCGCACTCAGTTTTCCTCCCAATACGACTGTCGACTCGGTGGCAGTGGCCGACTTCCTTGCCGTTGTGCCGCATGTGCATTCAGCCCGTCGCACCGGCTCCACGGCGATCAACCTCGCATGGCTCGCCTGTGGTCGACTCGACGCCTTCTGGGTGCGACGCATTGCCTGCTGGGACGTTGCCGCCGGGCTGCTCATCTGTCGCGAGGCTGGCGCCAGCCTCGGCGGTTTTGCGGATGGGCCGGCGTCGCTCGAGTGGGTGTCGCTCGCCCAGCCGGCCTTCATCGCGGCCTGCACGCCCGAGATCGTGGCCGACCTGCGGGACAGGCTCGCGTAAACGGACCGGCGTCAGCAAAGCTGGGCGGACGTACCAAGATCGAGGTACTGCAGGGCCGCCACGACGGAGCAGCAGCAAGATGGAATCTCGTGGCCACGTGGAGGCGGGGCAACGCCACGATGAAATCTCGTGGCCACCCTATGAGCGCATGTGAGCGTGTTGCCAGAAGGGGGATGGGCTCGCGTGGTTGTGCCGGGAGAAACGATTATGCGGCCGTCCCGCGGCAAATCCGTGACGCCGTCATCCGCCGACGGGTAGGCTGCAAGGTAGGCTGGAGTTGCCGTGCGGGTTTGCGCTATCGGCACCTCTTGCCAGCAGCCGGCGCGGTGTTCGGCCGTGCCGGCGGCAACAGCCTCTCCCTAGCCGATCCCTGGAGCCTTCCGGCCTTGATGCCGAGACGACGCTTTTTCATCTGCGACATGCCGGTGTTGCGGGCAGTGTTGCTCGTGGCCGCGGTCGGGCTGTCGGCTGTCGGGGCCGACCCGGTAGCCCCGACACAGGTGCGGGAGTCCGCGCCCGAGATCTTTTACATGCAGGACGACGCAGGCCGACTGGTGCCTGTGCCTGGATTCCGCTACCGCGACTTTGTCGACCTCCTGCGGATCAAGGAGGGTCTGCCCGGCCTGCCGGAGCCCCCTCCGGCCGTGATCGAAAACGTGGTGCTGCGTGCCACCGTTCCGTCGGTAGGTGCCGCCGATGGAACTGCTGCCGATGCAAAGCCGCCAACCAACTGCGCAGTGACCGTTGAACTCACGGTGCGGCAGTCCCGCGCCGGTTGGGCGAGCCTGCCGCTCGCGCTCGACGGACTTTTGTTCACTGCGGCTCCGCGTCACGAGGGACCGGGGCGGATCCTGCTGGCGGCGGCTGCCGCGGACGGCACCGGGACGTCGGTCCAGCCTCAGCAGACGGGCTATCGCCTCTGGATGACGGGCCCGGAGAACGGCACGAATGAAGACGTGCGGCACTCGGTCATTCTCACGGGCAACATCGCGATCGATGCCTCCCCGACCCATGAATCGATCATGCTGCAGCTACCAAGGGCGACCGCATCGCTCGTGGAACTGAAAACACCGCGGATCGCGCCGGAAGTGTCGGTGCGTCCGCCTTCGCTGTCGCCGCGGGTCGAGCCCCAGGCGGGTGGCACAGGCAGCACCGTGACACTCGTCGGGCTTGCCGGTCCCGTGAAGATTCGCCTCGCTACGGGTGGGAATGAGGCCGGCGTCGAAACTGTCGGCACCGAGGTGAGCAGGGCCGCCGTGCCGCAGGCGATGGTCGAAAGCCTCGTGCGTGTCGACGGTCGCGTGGCGATCACGGAGGCTGGCATCCGTCTCGACAATCTGCCGCCGGAAACCGCGACGATTCGTGTGACGCTGCCGCCGCGGGCCACGCTGCGAAGTATTCGCAGCCCTTCAGCCCTGGTGGCGTTGGAGGGCACCGATGCTCAGGCCGAGGCGGTCATTCGCGTCGAGCGTGGGTCGGATGGCCGCAGCCTGGTAGAACTGGAATGCGAGCGGCCCGTCGACCCGTCCGGTCGGGAGTCCTTTGAGCCGCTCGGGTTCGCCGTGGAGGGCATTCCAGCCTGGCGGCAGTGGGGACGTGCCAGCCTCGTCGTGGAAGGCGACTGGCAGGTGGAGTGGGACGACGTCGGTGGCAACCGGCGGATCGACCCGCCACTCTCCGCGAGGCGGACGGGCTTTGTTGCCGCCTTCGCCTACGATGCCCAGCCCGCACGCCTTCCGCTCCGCGTACTGCCCCGGGGCAGTCGCGTGGTGATCGAACCGGAATACCGCTACGACGTCTCGACCTCTCGCGTGGCACTCGACGCCCGGCTGCGGGTCTCGGTGCGGGGAGCGCCGGTGTCGCGGATCGTCGTGGCTCTCGACGGCTGGGACGTCGACGAAGTGGGGCCTGCGAGCGTGGTCGATTCCGCGGCTGTCTCGTCGGAAGGCGGGCGGCTGGTGGTTCCCTTCGTGCAGCCGCTCTCCGGGGACGCAGTCGTGGAAATCCGCGGCGGTCGAACACTCGACCACGCCAGCAGCCGCGTTGATTGGCGGATCCCGGCGCCCCAGGCCGACCTCGTGGGGCCTGCTTCGATCATCATCACGTCGCAGAGCGACATCGAACTTCTGCCCGATGCCGGCGGCATCCGCGGGCTCGTCCGCCAGTTGACGCCAAATACCATGCGTTCCGATGCGGAAAGAGTGGCGTTGGCCTATCGGCTCGACGGTACGGAAGGCAGCTTCGAGGCCACGCGGCGGTTCCTGCCTCGGCGGGTCGACGCCTCCGTCGCGGCCCAGGTCGATATCGACGAATCGGACATGATCGTGCGGCAGACGATTCGCTTCGACGTTGCCCACGTGCCGCTGGAGTTTATCACGCTGGCCGTGCCCGAACCCGTCATGCGAACTGGCACGCTCGAGGTGCGACAAAACGGGTTGCTGCTCAATCCCGACGAGACGAGCGACAGCCGTACGGAGACCGTGCGTGGGGACGACGTTCCCGTCACTGCGGGAACGCTTCCCGAGGTTGCCGCATCCACGGTGCAACTGCGGACGATGCTGGCCATGCCGCTGTTGGGCGCGGGGGATGTGACCGTGGAGTATCAACTACCGACACCCGACGTCTTGCCGGAGTCGACGGTGGCCGAGGACCTGCCGCTGGTTCTGCCGGCGGCCACGAGAATCGGTCGCCAGTCGATCGCGCTGACAGTGCCGGAGACCTTGTCGATCGAGGTTCGTGGCGACGCCTGGAAACGCGACGTCGGTTCGCTCGGATTGATTGCCAGTCGCACCTGGACGACCGCCCGCTCGCAGGAGATCGTGCCGCTGGCGATCTCTGCCCGCAAGCGTTCAGCGCAGGGCGACACGTCGGTCGATGCTGCTTGGTTGCAGACGAAGCTGCTCGGTGACCGGCGGGAAGACACCTATCGGTATGCCATCGTCAGTTCGGCCGAACAGATCGCGCTCTCCTTGTCCGCCGGCTCGAGAGGGGATGCGGGTTCGGGCAAGGACGGCGAGACCCAAGCCCGAGACGCGGCCGTGGAAGTGCGGCTGAATGGGCGGCCCGTCCCCGGGGCCGCTCGCGCCGACGGACAGATCGTCATCGAACTGCCGCGACGGGTCGGCAACACCGCATGGCTCGTCGAACTGGTCATCCTTGGCAAGCGGGATACCGCGCCGATCGCACTGGCCGGAGCGATCGGTATGCCGACGGCCGTTTCCCTGCAGCCACCTCTTTTTCCTGCGGGCACGCTCCAGAACCGGTTTTATTGGGAGCTTCTGATTGAACCCGACGAACATGCGATCGGGCATCCTTCTGGGTGGTCGTCGGAGCAGCGGTGGGCCTGGGGTTCGCTTGGCCTCCATCGCGTGTCGGTCGTGTCTCGCGACATGCTCGCAACGTGGCTCTCTTCCAGCTGTGGCTTCGCCCAGCCGGACGCCGTGCCGGCTGCCGTGCCGGTCGCCATGCCTGCCGATACGCTCTCGCAGCCGCCGGCATGGCGGGCCGGGGAGGTGCCTGGCGCGGGTGGGCGGCTGGTCTTCTCCGGGGTGGGGCCGCCCGGTGTGGGCTGGATGTGGGTGGTGCCGACATGGCTGCTTGTTCTGGCGGCTTCTGGGCCCGTGCTCGCACTGGGATTCTTGGTTCTCTATCTGCCGCGGTTGCGGACGATGCCAGTGGTGCTCTGTCTCGCAGGTGTCGCGATTCTCGCTGCTGCGGCATTTCCTGAGTTGGCCCCGCTCGCGGCGCAGGCAGCCCTGCCCGGGGCGGTCTTGGCGGCGCTGGCCGCTGTGCTGCGGTTCGTGCTCGATACGCCCGCCGCCGCCGCGCCGCCGCCGCGAGTCCCCGCAGCGGTCGCCTCGGCGAGTTCGCTGACGCAGGTCGCACCACAGCCGTCGCTCATCATCAACCCTTCGTTGCCCGCGTTCGACGATGGGGCGACCGCCGTCGGCCGAAACCAGCCATGAACGCCGCGAGCAGGTTTATCATCCACGCGGGATCGCGGCCCTCCTGGATCGGTGGGCGGACGATGATCGCGACGATGATCGCCTGCCTCTGCATCCCGCTGGCCATGAGTCTGGCGGAAGAGCAGAGCAACCCTCGGGCCCCCGATCGAGATGTGGATCGCTCGTTGCTCGAATTCACGCGGGTGCACGTGCCCGTCGGTAGGCTGTCGGACATCCAGTTGGGAACGACGCGGTATGTGCCGATGTCCGCGCGGGAGTTCGAGGAAGGAATCGCCCGGCTCTCCGCCGGCGGGCAGGCGGAACGACGCGAGTCCGTGGGGCCTGCCTGGCAACCTCTGGCCGATGCGGCACGGTATTCAATTTCGCGGGTCGATGACGGCAGTCTCGCGGGCAGCGTGTCGTTCGATGTCGGCGGCTTCGCCGAAGCATCGGGTGGGAACCGTTTTCCATGGTTCGGCTTGGCCAGAGAGATGCCGCTGGGGGGGCTCGAGGTGCGGTCGGGATCGATGCGGACCGGGGCGGGCATGGGCGAGGCCGTCGTCTTTGGGCGTCGCGACGGCACCGTGGCCGTCGCCACGCCCGATGCCGGCACCTATACCTGCGACTTCCGCTGCGAGGCTTTGCCTGGGGCGAAGACGTCGCCCCGTTTCTCAATCCCGCTCGTGCCGGCGCTCGCAACGTCGATCATGCTGCAACTTCCTCGTGGAGTTCAGCCCGTCGTCGCCGGCGATCTGCGGGCACGGCGGCTGGACGCAGCCTCGCTCGCGGCAGCGGAGGAACCCTCCGTCCGCCAGCTGCCGGCAACGGTCGTCTGGCAGATCGATACCGGACCACGTGCGACGTTGGATCTGTCCTTCGTTGCCGCCGATGCGGCCTCTCCCATGCTTTCGATGTGGACTGCGGTGAGCATCCGCGGACGGCAGTCGTTGCTGCATGTGCACGTGCAGCCCACGACACCCTGGCTGCCCCGATCGATCCGCATCGAAAAAGATGCCGAAGTGTTGGTGACGCAGGTGTCGGCAGGCGGTCGGCAGGAGGCGGAGGACGAGGCAGCATGGACCGTCGTCGAAGGTGGAAGGGCGATCCTGATCGATCTGCCTCCACGGCAGATCGGAGCGAGTGCTCCCCTCGTGATCCGCGCGATCGCGCCGGTCGCCGCGACCGCGGCTCCGCTCTTGCGGCTGCGGACGCCGGCCGAGGCCTGGGCTGGCGGCGGCATCGCTGTCCGAATCGTGCCGTCACTGACGCTCTCGTCCATCGAGCTTGAACAATGCCTGATCGTGCCTCCGGAAGTGGCCACGCGGTGGCCGCTGCCAGCCACCGCAACGGCAGGGATGCCGGAAGACGCAGCGCCAGACACCTCGCCAGAACAGGTTGTTCGGAGCCTGGGCGAATCAGAACAAGACGTGGACGCACAGGGCTCGACAGGCCAAGCCGTGGAAGAATTCGGCGAGACAGCTCCGGGTGTCTGGCCATCGCAGGTGTTTGTCGAGGAGCAGGCTGCGGGGGCGACGTTGAAGCTCTCGCTCCTCCCTCGCATCGCCGACCTGGACGTCGTACGGGTCACCACGGTCGACCTTTCGCCCGGAGTTGTCGTGGGCCGCGCGGCATGCGATGTGCGGGTGCGGCGTGGCGAGGCCTTCGACCTGACGGCCCGCATCACTCCCGGCTGGTTTATCGATTCCATCGAGGCCATCGCGTTGCCCACGCCGGCCGAACTGGCCGACACGCCGCGTCGCCGTGGCGTCGACGAGCCGGCTGCGGCGTTGGATTGGAAAGTGCTTCGCGATGCCCGCGGCGACATGCTGCGGATCGGGTTGATCGCTGCCGTGACGCCCGCCCGCGGCCTCGGCCTGCGGATCACGGGGCATCGGGCCGGCATCGCGCTGGGAGCGGATTTTTCCACGGCGGAGATCGATATGGTCCGACTCGACGGCGAGTCGGAACGGTCGGCGATGATCGACCTCCGCACCAGCCCGGAGACGACCGTGGAATTTCCAAACGAGCACGCTTCGCCCCCCGACCGTGTCATGCCGGCAGTTCCCCCGCAGGGCGGTTTGTTCGCCGTGGGGATGGATGGCCGGTTGGGCGTGCTCATGGAGGAGGGGGCTGCACGGGCGCGGACGTGGGCCGGTTTCAACGCCGAGTCGCGGGCCGCGCGACTCGTGCGACGTCGGCCGCCGCTCGATGCGCGAACCCAGGTGCGGCTTACCGTCCGAGACGACCGGCTCACCGAGGCGGTGACCTTCGAGTGCCATCCTGCCGCATCCGACCTCGATTCGATCGTCGTGCAGTTCTCCGAGCCCGTGGACGACCCGTTGGAATGGTCCCTGCTGCCACCGGCTGTCGGCACTGTCTCGGCGCGGCGGCTCGATTCAGCCGACCGGCGAATCGGTCCGCGTGGCAGCGGATCGGCCGGTGGCGAACGCTGGCTGGTCGAATTGAATCCGCCGGCCCGAGAGCCGGTGACCATCCGGGCCGCCCGCACGATCGCGTTTACGCGGGCCACCCCGTTGCTCTTGGCCTGGGTCGATGGAGCCACCTCGGCCGCGAATCACTGCATCGTGCGGAACGTCGGCCGCGTCGCACCTCTGGTGGTCAATCGGCGACTGAGTGAAGTTCCCCCCGACTCCACCGAGGCCGAAGTCGGTCCGGTCACGGTGGCGGAGTTTTCCTACGATCAGGCGGCCGCCTTTGATCCGGCGGAGGCGGCAGCGGCGGAGTTGACGCCGGGCGATGCTGAGGGGCGGGCTTGGGTGTGGCGTGAGATCACGTCGTCTTGGTGCCACGCCTCCGGCGCGACGGAATACGAGACACTCTTCGACATCGACAATCACGGCCGTACGAGCCTGGCGCTCAGTCTTCCGGCCGGCCACCGCGTGCAGGGGGTTTTGCTCGATGGCGTGCGGTTGCCCCTGGGGGAGCGGGCGATCGCAGGGGGACAGGTGCCGATCGAGCTGCCGGCTGGCAGGACGTTCGTAACGTTGTTGGTGCGAACAGTCGCCGACGGTCAGGCCATTGCCGGCCGGCTCGGCGGCGGCCTGTGGTCTGCCTGGCGCGTCGATGGCGCGGCTGCAAAACTCGACGTGCCCGTGCTGCAACGCGAGTGGCGGCTGCTCTTGCCGCCGGAGTTGGAGATCGCTTCAGTGGGAGCTGCGAACCGCATGGTCGGTGCTGCAGGAAGCCGCGATTGGATTGCGAGATTGTTTGCGGTCCGTGCCAAATACCTGCCAGCAACTGCCGGGCCGTCCTCCGTTGAAGAAGACACCGACGGATTCCGCCGATACAAGCTCGTGCCGGCCGGCGATGCCGGCCGTGATGCGGGTGTCGTGGTGGTGCATTCGCGGGTCGTGAGGGCCGCCGCCGTGATCGTCGGTCTGGTGGCCGGCTTCGGCACCCTGGTTGTATCGCTTGCAAGTCTGCGGCGGGCCGTGCTCGTCTGCCTGCTCGCCGGCGCTGCCACGCTGTGGATCGTCGCGCCGTTCGACGGCATCGCCAGAGCGGCCTGGTGGGCATCTCTCGCCGCTTTGGGCCTGACCGCGTCGGGATGGCAACCGAGGTTCCGAGCCGGCAGCCCGGCCGCCGGGCGGCATCGTGGGAGCGGCCTCGTGGCCCTGGTGCTTGCCGGTGCGGCCCTGGCCACAGCGTCTGTCGTGCGTGCCGACGGCGACGGTGGAACGGCCGTCGAGGCACCCTCCGCCAAGGCCGCTGCCGCAGCGCCGCTGCAGGTTTTCATCACGCCGATCGACGGCGGCCAGGGAAGCGACCGCTCTGGTGAGGCGATGGTGCTCGTCCCCGAAGACCTGTTTCGCGCCCTCGTCCGTGGCGAGGACAGCCGGGCCGCGGCGGCGGTGCGGGTGTTGGCGGTGCGAGCGACCGCGACAGTGACACCCGAAAGCGATGGAACATGGACATCATGGCGTTTGGAGATCGACATTGATGCGGATGCTGGGGGCATCCTGCTGCTCGATCAGTCCGCCAGCGGCGCGAGGTTTCGTCCAGCCACGCTGCGGATCGATGGCGCGGTTGCCTCGCCGCGGCTCGAGACAGGCGACAGCCTGCTCCGGGTCGTCGTTCCAGAGGCGGGGCGGCATGCGGTGGTCGTGGATGTCGTGGCGAACCGCACGCGGAGCGGTGAGGTGGAAACGGCGACGATCGCCCTCCCACTGGCGCCCGTGGCCTCGCTGACGGTGTTGCCACCGGCGGGCCGCACGGCGGCTGCAGTTGGCGTGGTGAGCGAACACGCCGCGGTGCCGGGGGTCTTCACGCCGGCGCCCCGGGGATCGAGCGATTCCACCACCGATAGCTTCGACGTGTCGCGTTCGACGCAGGTGCGGCTGGCACGGTCTGCCGTGATGGGGGTCGAACTCGCTTCGTCGCCGCCGACAGCGGTGAGCCGCAACGATATTTTCTGGAACCTCGACGAGTGCCGGCTGACGGGTGTCTTCGAGATTGAGGCCGGCGATGCAATCGTTCGATCCTGTGTGGTGACCGCCGATGCCGGGCTCGAATGGATAGGGGATTCTGAACCACAGGATGAGCCTTCGGCGGAGCGACCTGAAGCGGCTGATGGCGTCGCGATCCGTCCGCTGGGTGGCCGGAGGTTTCTCGTGGAGCGGCGGCGTCCAGAACGCGGGAGATTTCGTTTTGAAATACCCTTTCGAATGCCGCTGGCCGATGCCGTCGGAGTCTTTGACGTTCCCGAGGCATGGCTGGAAGATCCCATTTTGGATATGCGGAGCGTCCGGTTCGTGGCGAGCCCCAGTCTTGCGGTGCGGATCGACCTCCCTCCCGGTCTCACGCACGCGGCCACTCCGGAGGGCGAAGCATCCTTTGAAACCAGATTCTGGCGGGGCGAAGTGTCGCGGGCTGGCAGCGGCGCAGCCGGCGTCAACGGCCCGACTGCAATCCAGGCGGCATGGGCTCCGCCCGCGCCGCGGCCGCGGCTCACGTCGGAGCGTCGCCGCCAGGAGATTCGCGGTTCACAGCGAGAGACGGTCGTGTTTGGCGCGGAACAGGTCCGGATCCGCCTCGACGCCCGGCTCGATGCCAGTTCGACCGCGCTTGTTACGATCCCCCTCGATGTGCCTGCTGGATCTGTCGTCGATCGCATCGAACTCTTCGAAGACGATGTTCTCCAGCCCGAGACGGCGGAACGCGGTGCCATCGATCTGCGGTGGACTCGGCCCACCGATGCCCGCGTGGCGGTGGTGGTGCAGCGTCCCCGGGCCGGCCGCTTTCGGCTGGAGGTCGATGCCCGCATCCCGGGCCGGCCGGCCACCCGCGGCCCGATGCCGAGCCTGCAGGTCGACCTCGGAGACGGCTCGCGATCGCTCATTGAATGGAGTGCCGAGGACGGTCTGCTGGCGACCCTCGAGAGGGCGTCTGCCGGCGATGCCGGCAGCGGTTCTCCCGCAGGCCAACTCGAACTCGTCCGCGGGAACCCGCCCCCTGAGTACGCCCTCAAGCCGTCGCCGGCGGCGCTCACGCAGACCGAGGCCGAACCGGCCGCCGTCGTGACGGCCGCTGAACGGGCTGCGGTCGGTGTTGGTCGTGTCGAACTGGCCGACATCCGTCTCGCCGTGGATGAGCGGGGCCGGGTGTGGGGACTCGCCTGCTTTGAACTGGTGTCAGCGGAGCGGATCGTGCGGCTGCAGTTGCCCCAGTCCTGGCGGTTGTTCGATGCGGTCGTCGACGGTCGTCCGGTGGACTGTGTCGTGCCAACGTCTCCGCTCTCCACCAACGTCTGGGAGATGCGACTGCTCGACGGGGATCGGCCTCGCACCGTCGTGGCGTTGTTTGCGGGAGAGTTGTCCGACGGCGACACGGGCCGACGGCTGCTGGATGGTGAACCCTTCGCCCTCGCACCACCGACCCTCGTCGGGCTTCCCTGTCGGCAGGTGATCTGGACGGTGCAGGTGCCCGCCGACGTATCGCTGCGTGTGGCGGCGCCGGCCAGGATCGTGGCGGACGACGCGATCCTGGCGGAGCGGCGGGCGGCCCTGCAGAGGTTGGAGGCCGATTTTCAGCAGGCGATCGAGAGCAGTGCAGGCTGGCAGCAGGACCGCGTGCGGACATTCCTGGAGTCACGCCGTGACGGTGCGATCCCTGCCGCCGATCAGGCCTGGGCGCGCTCGTTGACGGGCCTGTCGTCGCGATTTCCCGCGCCGCCACCGGCGACAATCTTTATCGTGGCGGGCGAGAGTGCGGATGCGGAAGCCGCCGGTCGGCTCACCATCCGTGCGGTGCGGCAACGCGACCCCACGACGCGGGGGCGTGCCATCGCGACGTTGTCGTTGTTGACATGCGGTGGCCTCATCTGGCTGGCTGCGCGGAGACAATGGTCATCGAGGCTGCCGACGGTGACGAGCCCGGGCCCGGCGATCGCGCTTGTCGCCGGTCTCGCATGGATCGCACTGCTCGTGCCCGAGTGGCCGGGCTGGTTGCTTGCGGCGGGGGCCGCCGTCGCGCTGGCGATGCAGGCCGTTCGGCGGCGACAGCTGCAGACCGCTGCCGAACTGCCTGCCGCGATCGACATCGCTGAAGCGACGACGATCTACCGTCCGCAGCGGTAGCCCCGCCTTCACGAAAACCAGCGCGTGGTGCGATTCCGTCGGGCACGACACGCGTGGTGCATGGAATCAGGCCGCACCCACCGCGGGCTGCGAGGCAAAAAGGGCAAGGCAGGGAAGCGGAAAAGCGGTCTGGCTCCCGGGTGTGGGCCGTCGCTAGTGTCCGCCTCGCTCGTGGGCCGTGAAGGTCCTTCGGCACGGCGTTCCCGGGGGAATCCGCCGGCCGCGAGCCGAAGCCGGCGGGACGAACCCGTCGGGTTGCGAGACGGTTTTCAAGGAGGTTGACGGGCATGCAGGTTGGACGCAGTGTCGGTGGGCGGACCCTGGGCCGCCGGTTTTCAGCAGTATGGATGCTGGTCGTGCTCTGCGGTGCGTGGGATGCCACGGCCGCGGTGGCAGCGGGCTATCGCACCGCCAATTTTGTCGTGGAAGCACCGACCGAGGCCCTCGCCAGGAAGATTGGCGACGCCGCCGAACAATATCGCCAGGATCTTGCCATCGAGTGGACCGGCAGCCCACTGCCGCGGTGGAGCCGCCCATGTCCCATCCAGGCGCAGGTCGCGCCCAATCTGGGCGCCGGCGGCGCCACGAGCTTCGTCTTCGACAACGGCGAGGTGTTCAATTGGACGATGACGATCCAGGGCAGCGAGCAGCGGATCCTCGATTCCGTGCTGCCGCACGAGGTCACACACACCATTTTTGCCAGCCACTTTCGTCGGCCGCTGCCGCGGTGGGCCGACGAGGGCGCCTGCACGACGGTCGAGCATCCGGTGGAGCGGGCCCGTCAGCATCGGCTGCTGATCGAATTTCTCACGACCGGCCGTGGGATCGCTTTTCCGAAGATGTTCGCGATGCGTGAGTATCCCGCCGACGTGCTTCCGCTCTATTCGCAGGGCTACTCGTTGGCGAGGTATCTCATCGAGCGTGGCGGCCGACACAAATATGTGGCGTTCGTCGGCGACGGTCTCACCGGCGACGATTGGGCGGGTGCACTCACGAGGCATTACGGCGTGGGGAGCGTTCCCCAACTGCAGCACCAGTGGCTGGAGTGGGTCAAGCTGGGCTGCCCGGCTCCGCCGGCGTCGGTGGCGGTCGCCGTGGCACAGGTTCAGCCGAGCGACTGGTCGCGAACGCCCCGCGGACAGAGCCCCGATCCCATCCCGCCATCGCCGACGGCTGCGACTCCCGCAGCGCTGGCATCCACGGCTGGCCGCAGATCGATCTATGCCTCGCAGGCTCGCCGTGCCGTCGACCCCGGCAGCAGTCAGCCGGTGCGGTGAGCGCGTGGAACCTGCCGGGCCTCCGATCGCGCCTGAACGGAGCGTGGGCTAGAGTCGCGTGCCCGTCACCAGCAGCGTGATGTGGTAGAAGACCGGGGCGGCGAAACAGATGGAATCGATGCGGTCGAGCACGCCGCCATGTCCGACCACGAGCGTGCCGTAATCCTTGACGCCACGGTCCCGCTTGATCGCCGACATGGTCATGCCGCCGGCGAAGCCCATCGTCGCCACCACGAGGCCGGCGAGCGCCGCCTGCCAGGGCTGAAACGGCGGGGCCGCCCACCAGAGGGCTGCCGCCAGCAGGGCCGTGCTCGTGGCGCTGCCGAGCAGCCCTTCCCAGGTCCGATTGGAACTGACCTGCGCGGCCACCAGCCGCCTGCCGAGCATCCGGCTCCAGACATATTGCATGCAATCGGCGAACTGGACGAGCAGGATGAGGAAGAACAGCAATCGGAAGTTCGCGCTGCGGCCGCCGCCTGCCGCGTCATCGATCGGAATCTGCAGGAGTGCGGGGGCGAACGACAGGCAATAGACGCAGACGACGAGCCCGGCCTGGATCTTTGCGGTGCGTTCCAGGAAACGCTTGTAGTCGCCGGCGAAGGCCACGCGGGCCAGCACGAACAAGGTCGCGTAGACCGGTAGGAACACGCTGAAAATGTCGTAGCGGTTGAGGCCGACGAGCACGTAGTGCAGCGGGGTAAAAGCAAAGAACACCCAGAACAGGGCGCGGTGGTCGCCTTTCCTGGTCGGCGTGAGCGTGATGAATTCGCGGAGCGCCCAGAACGAGACGAGCCCGAACAGCACCACCGTGGCGGTGGTGCCCAGCCAGAAGGCGGCTGCAAGCACGGTGCAAAGCACCCACCACCCGCGGATCCGCAGGTTGAACGTGCGAACGGCGGCGGGATCGAGGCCCCGGTCGGGATGCCTCTTGAGGAACTGCCCCACCCCGGTGGCGGCGGTGAGCAGCGCGAGCACGCCGGTGATCAGGGCGATGGTGCGGATGTCGTTCATGGACGCGGCTGGTTGCCGGCTATTCTTTCAGTGACAAGACGGCCCGGCGGGCACGGGCCAGAAAGTCGAGCTTGGCCTCGCCGCGTTCGAGCCACAAGGGCGGGCCGAAGCTGATGCAGGAGAGCATCGGCACGGGGAGAAACTCGCCCCGCGGGAGCACGCGGTTGAGGTTGTCGATGTGGACAGGGATCAGTTCGATGTCCGGACGCTTCTTGGCGAGGTAGTAGAGGCCGCTCTTGAATTCGTCGACCTCGCCGCTGACGCTGCGGCTGCCCTCCGGAAACACGATCAGCGAATGCGTGGTGCCGGCCTCCCGCAACATCAGGTCGACGGGGCTCTGGTGCACCTTGATGGCCGTGCGGTCGATCAGGATCGCGTCGAAGACCTCGGTCGCCAGCCAGCGGCGGACGATGCCACGCGACCAATAGTCCTTGGCGGCGACCGGCCGTGTCACTTCCCGCACCGGTTGCGGCAGCGAGGCCCAGATGACAAGCGCGTCGAGGTGACTCGTGTGGTTGGCAAAATAGATCCGCTGGCAGGTATCGGGCTGGCTGGCGATCCAGCGAACGCTCGCGCCGGCGAGCAGGCGGGCGAGCGCCGCAAGAGAAAGCCCTGCCACACGGCAGAACGCGGAGCGGCCCGCCTTCGGCCCGGACGCCGCCATGGGCGGCACCGCGGGGGCAACGTGTTCCGGAAGGTCGGCTGGCGAGAGCATCGGCTCATCTTCCACGGGCGGCGGGCATCGGGTCAATGATCAACGGTGCACGTCCGCCTAACCGCCCTGTTCGGAACCATCGGCCACGAACGGGTTCTGGCGACGCTCATGGCCCACGGTCGTCGTGTCGCCATGGCCCGGAAACACGATGGTGTCGTCGGGGAGCGTGTAGAGGCCGTGGCGGATGCCGGCCGCCAGTGCCGCGAAATCACCGTCGGGAAAGTCGGTTCGCCCGATGCCTTCCAAAAACAGCACGTCCCCGCCGAACACCAGCCTCGGGCTCGTGTCATCGGTGCGAAAGACGACATGCCCGCACGAGTGGCCAGGGATCGCGATGACGGTCAGGGAAAAGCCCGCGAGTTCGAGGACGTCGCCGTCATCGAGTCTGCGGTCTGCCGGAGGGCTCACGAGTGCCAGCCCGAACGCGGCTGAAAGGTTGCCGGTCGGATCGGTCAGCTTCGCTGCATCTTCGCGGCCGATCAGAATCGGCAGCGACGGCCAGCGCTCGCGGAGCGCCGCGTTGCCGGCGATGTGGTCGGAATGGCCGTGCGTGAGCAGGATCGCTACCGGGGTGAGTTCGCGTTCGTCGATCCAGTCGATCACGGCGTGGGGCTCGAAGCCCGGATCGACGACGAGGCATTCCGGCCTGTCGCGGCGGCTGAACACGTATGTGTTTTCACCGAACGGCGCCGACTCGATGCGGGCGACCACGACGTCGGGCTGGGTCGGCAGCAGTTCGGCGAAGGCCATGGAATGGGGGGGGCGGGCCGCCTGGGGGAAAGCGGGGGCAGGGAGGGAAACGGAGGTCCGGACTGCGATCGCAGATCGTGCAGGGCAGCCTCCAAGCTTGGTTTGCGCCGGCCAGTGGGGCAAGGGACTCCGCTGTGCCGGCCAAAAAGCGGGCGGAAGTGGCATGGTGACGGCTGGGGTGGGCCGCTAGACTCGCCACGCCTTGACTGGATTTCGCGCCGCTTTGGAGGTGGAGTGCGGATACCGGAATGGGTTGGCACTGAGCAGGTCTATGGAGGTCGAGATGGTTGCATTCGTTCAAACGAGTTCAGACACTTTTGCACGCATCCGCTGCTTCGTGGGTCGGACGGCCGCGCGTGGCCGTGTCGCGGCGGTGTCCCTGACCTTGATGCTGTGCGTCATCCACGGTGCAACCGCCCACGGCCAGCAGCCTGCGGCGGCCCCGCCCGGCGCCGCCGACCCCACCGCGCCAGCGACCGGACCCGGCCTTGTGCCCAACGGTGGACTGCCGACGACCAACGCGAATGCGGGTGCGGCACAGGCAGCCACGGGTGCCCATCCGCTCCAGCCGGCGCTCGACCTGGCCCAGCAGGGGCTTGCCAAGATCAACGCCAACATCCGCGACTACTCCTGCACGATCGTGAAGCGGGAGCGGATCGACGGCAAGCTGGGCGAGCACGAATACATGTTCGCCAAGATCCGATCGCAGCCTTTCAGCGTCTACCTGTATTTCCTCGGACCCGACAGCGTGAAGGGACAGGAAGTGATCTACGTGTCGGGTCACAACGACGGCAACATGCTGGCCCATGCGGGCAGTGGCGTGCGTGCCATGGTGGGCACCGTCTCGCTCAAGCCGCAGAGCATGCTGGCAATGCAGGGCAATCGCTATCCCGTTACGGAGATCGGCGTGGAAAACCTCGCCCGGCGTCTGGTGGAGGTGGCCGAGCACGACAAGCAGTTCGGTGAGTGCGATGTGAACTTCTACCCCAATGCCAAGGTCAACGGCCGCATCTGCACCTGCGTGCAGGTGTCACACCCGGTGCCCCGCCGCAACTTCCGCTTCCATCTGGCCCGCGTCTTTATCGATGACGAACTGACCATCCCGATCCGCTACGAGGCTTACGACTGGCCCCAGGAAGCGGGCGGCCAACCGGTGCTCCTCGAGGAGTACACCTACATGAACGTGAAGACGAACAACGGCTTCACCGACGCCGACTTCGACCCGAAGAACACCGCCTACAAGTTCGGCGCGAAGTAAGCGGTCTCCGATATCGGCACTTCGCCCGCTGGCAGCGAGTTTCCAGCTTGCTGTTGCCCTCGTGGCAGCGAGTTTCCAACTTGCTGTTGCCCTGGTGGCAGCGAGTTTCCAACTTGCTGATTGTCACTGACAAGATGAAATCTTGTCGCCACGGGGAGTGCTCGTGGGTTCCAACTTGCTGATGCCTTGGTGGCAGCGAGTTTTCAACTTGCTGTTGGTCACTGACAAGATGAAATCTTGTCGCCACGGGGAGCGGTCGTGTTTCCAGCTTGCTGTTGCCCTCGTGGCAGCGAGTTTCCAACTTGCTGTTGGTCACTGACAAGATGAAATCTTGTCGCCACGGGGAGAGAGAAAAGGCCGCCCTCGAGTCGTGCCGACTGCGTGCCGCTCGAACGCTCACTGGGCCGGCATAAGCTTCGGCCAGGCGGCTTCAAGCTTCGTTCGGAGCGGGATTTCGAGCCGCGTGCCCGGGGCCAACGACACTCGCGGGTCGATCACGCGGTTCCAGGCAAACAAGGCCCGGTAGAGGCGGCCGTCGCCGTAGGCTCGCTCCGCGAGATCCCACCACGAATCGCCAGGGTTTGTCACGTAGGTGGCCGCCGGATCGGCCGCTGCTTCGGCTGTTGCCCTCGGTGCAGCGAGTGCCGTCGGTGCAGCTGCTGCGGCCATCGGCATCTCGAGCGTGGCCGGTGCCACGAACGGGTCCCGCCGCGGCGTCGCAACCGGGACTGCCGGTGGCGGCATGGGCAGGTCGGCGTCGAGAGCAGCGGTCTGCGGCCCGGCCGCTGTCGGCGCAGCGAATGACCTCGGGGGTGGCAGCAGATCACCCGGATCGGTGTCGGGGTTCGGTCGGCTGTCTGCAAATCGGTCGGGGCCAGTCGGTCCAGCTTCGTCGATTGCCAGATCAGCTGCCGCAGGGCCCGGGGCGGCGAGAACCGCCGGCGCAGCGGCGGAGAATGCAGGGGGATCGACCAGTGCGTTGGCTTCGGCGGTCGCGGCATCGATGTGCACGTCGGGGCCGGCGCCGACTGGGGGCCGGGGTACGAGCAGTTTCATCGACAACACGCCGAGAAACACGCCTGCCAACGTGGCGAGCAGGGCCAGGAGAATCTTGGTTTCGCGTCCCATGGATCGTTCGTCGGCCTGCGGGCAGTGGGAGCGGGAGTGTTGTGAATTGCTGCGGAGAACGCCAGATCGATCGGCCGGGGCTACGGCCAGATCGGCCCGCCGAGTCTCAGGTGTCGCCGGAAGGCGGGGCAAGCTGGGCAGCCCGGAGCTTGGCTGACCGGCTGCGGGGATTCTGCAGCACCTCGTCCTCGGAGGCTTCCACCGGCGAACGCGTCAGGCATTCCCAGATCTGCGGGCTGCGAAATGCCTGCTTGACGAGCCGATCCTCGAGCGAGTGAAACGAGATCACGACCAGTCGCCCGTCTGCTGCCAGACGTGTCGGGATTCGCTCGAGTGCGATCCGCAGGCTCTTGAGTTCCTGATTGACGGCGATCCGCAGGGCCTGGAAGGTGCGTGTGGCCGGATGGATACGGGGAGGTGGCGTCTGCCGGGGAATGGCCGACCGCACGATCGCCGCAAACTCGGCCGCCGAGCGGATCGGCTGCTTCTCGCGGACGGTCGCGATCCTTCTCGCGATCCGGCGGCTGTACCGCTCTTCACCATATTCGTAGATGATGTCGGCGAGGTTGTCGGGCTTCATGCGGTTGACCAGCTTCCAGGCAGGCTCACCTTCCGTCGGGTCGAACCGCAGGTCGAGCGGGCCTTCCGAATCGAACGAAAACCCGCGTGACGAATCGGCCAGTTGGTCGCTCGACAGGCCGACGTCGAGGAGCACGCCGTCGACGGTGTCGATGGAGAGCGCGTCGAGCACCTCGGGAAGATCGCAATAGTTGGCCTGAGCGAACCGGACGGGCTTGCCGGCAAGCTCCCGTGCGCCGCGGTCGATGGCTTCTGGATCGCGGTCGATCGCGATGACGAGGCCCGTGGGCCCCACCGCTTCGGCCAAGAGCCGTGTGTGGCCGCCCCCGCCGAGCGTGCCATCGACCACACGCATGCCGGGCTTCACTGCGAGGAACGACATCACCTCGGCGGGAAGGACGCTTGTATGGATGCTGGAGGGCATGCCCCAGAGTCTAGCAGCCGGATGGTGTGCTTCGCCGCATGGGAAGGGGTGTGCGTTTTCGGCGTGCCGAATGACGGCCGCGACCCCCCGACACGATGCGTTTTTTTGGAGCGGCAAGCTACCATGAGGCCATGGCCGATGCCGATCTCTACGACTATCAGTTGCCGCCGGAACTCATCGCGCAGGAGCCGCTAGCCGACCGCGCCGCGGCGCGGCTGCTCGTAGTCGACCGCGCGACCGGTTCCCTGGAGCATCGGCATGTCGGCAATCTGCCCCAGATTTTGCGGCCGGGCGATCTCGTGGTCGTCAACGACACGCGGGTCATTCCGGCCCGGCTGGTCGGCCGTCGCGTGAAGACAGGCGGCCGCTGGGAAGGGCTCTTCCTACGGATCGACCGGGCGAGTGGGGCGTGGGAACTGCTGGCCAACACCCGCGGGCGGCCGGAGATCGGCGAACGCGTGATGCTCACCGGACTCGATGGCACCGACGCTTTGCAACTCACGCTCGTCGGCCGCGGAGGCGGTGGAGCCTGGCTCGCCATGCCCGACGGCGTGGATCCGGGGGCGACCGTGGACACGATTCTCAACCGTCTCGGTCGTATGCCGCTCCCCGGCTACATCCGCGGGGGCGTAGAGCAGCCGGGGGATCGAGACCGGTATCAGACCGTGTTTGCGCGGCAGAGCGGTTCGGCGGCTGCGCCGACGGCGGGGCTGCACTTCACCGAGTCGCTGCTGGCGGAACTGGATGCCCGCGGCATCGGCCGGGCGAACGTCACGCTGCACGTGGGCCTCGACACGTTCCGGCCAATCTCGGCCGAGCGACTCGACGACCATCCGATGCACACGGAGTGGTGTGAGTGCCCGCCGGAGACCGTGACAGCCATCGCCGAAACGAAGGCGCGGGGCGGGCGGGTCGTCGCGGTGGGCACGACCGCCGCCCGCACGCTCGAGACCGCCGCCCGCGGAGGCACGGTCGCGGCCTGGAGCGGGTCGACCGATCTGTTCATCCGGCCCGGGTTCCAGTTCCGCGCCGTCGACTGCCTGCTGACGAATTTTCACATGCCGCGGACCACGCTCATGGTGCTCGTGAGCACCTTCGCATCCCGTGAACTCATCGCCGCCGCCTACGAGGAGGCGATCGGGCAGCGGTACCGGTTCCTCAGCTATGGCGATGCGATGCTGATCCAGTAAAGGTGTCACGATTTCTGGCCTGTCACAGCCGGGGACGGCAAAGGTTCCGTCGCTCGGAGATTCCGACGTGCTGCCCGGGACGGCATGGTGCGCACAACAAGTCGGACATCCTCCTCGTCTCCTCCACCTTCGCCGATCCCCGGCTCGCTGGCTTCCCGCTTCCAGGTTTCCGCTTTACAACAAAGGCTATTCAATCACCCACGGAGTGCCCCCATGAGTCCGATTCCCCAGGAAGATGTTCTCGTCGTGCCACGGTCGCTCCTCGAGCGGGCGGGAATCTTCCAAGGCTTCTGTGGCGACACGGCCAGTTACCTGCCGCTCTTGCTCGATCCCAAGCACACGTCATGGCGGCCCCGGGCGAGCGTCGAGGAGGATCCGTCCTTCAAGCAGTTGATTCCCTACTGCGTGCTCTCGTGGCGGGCCGAGGATGGCATGCCCCGCTACTTCGCCTACACCCGCGGCGGCGGCCAGAGCGAGGCGCGGCTGCGGGCCAAGCGGTCGGTCGGCATCGGCGGCCACATCGCGAGCACCGACGGCGAGCATGGCGACGACGTCTCGTATGAATCGGGCATGAAGCGGGAGCTCGCCGAGGAGGTGGCCATTGGTGGCACCTGGACGTCGCGGTGCGTGGGACTCATCAACGACGATGCCACGCCGGTGGGCAGCGTGCATCTGGGCATCGTGCACATCATGGAGTTGGAACGGCCCGAGGTCTCTTCCCGCGAGAGCGAACTGGTTGAGTGCGGCTTCGACACGCTGGAAAAGCTGCTGGCCGACCGCGAACGGTTCGAGACCTGGTCGCAGATCGCGCTCGACGCGATCGCCGCCGGCGTGGTGGCATAAAAATGGGGACGGGAGCGAATTTCCCCAGAGCAGCCCCAAACCCGCTCAGATGTGCGTTGCGTTCCCAGGACTGGAAAATCGCTCCCGTCCCCATTTTAAAAAGTCATGACCACAAGCCCGCTCGCCGACGTCGTTTCCAACCAGTACGAACGCTGGATGTATCCGCAGCCCATCCTCGATCTTCGTGGATGGCTCGCCAACAACTGGCAGTGGTTCGACCCCAGCCACGCCCATCGGATGTTCTGGCCGGATCGCGATTCCAGGCCCGGCCTCGACATCCTCGTCGCCGGCTGCGGCACCAATCAGGCGGCGGTGTTCGCCTTCACGAACCCCGAGGCGAGGGTCGTGGCGATCGACGTCAGCCAGCCGTCGCTCGCAATCCCGACGACGCCCGGTCGGTCTTCTACCTGGCGCAGAGCTATCGCGACGCCGGAGAGTTTGCCCAGGCCAGAAAGTGGTATGAGCGGCGGGCCGAGTTGGGCGGCTGGGACGAAGAGGTCGAAACTGCCGGTCGTTGTGACGGCGGGCAGCCGCAAGGCGTGCACGATGGAGTGTTCATGAGTACACTATCTCGGTCGCGGTCGGCGGCCGGCGGTAGAATTGCCCTTATGACTACCAATCCGCGAGATGTGTTCGCACGAATGCCGGGGCCGGGCGTGGTGACGTTCGGTTTTGACGTGCTCGATCGCGTGGAGCAGGCGGTGGCCATGGTGAAGGAACGCCTCAAACGGGCCGTCGCGGCGCTCGACGCCGCCGGGATTCCGCATGCGGTTGTCGGCGGCCATGCGGTCGCGGCCTGGGTGGCGCGGATCGACCCGGCGGCCGTCCGGACCACCGTGGACGTCGATCTGCTGATCGACCGCGCCGATCTTTCCCGGGCGATCGCCGCGCTCGAGGGCGTGGGGTTCGTGCATTCGTTCACCTTCGGGATCAACATCTTCGTGGACGGCCCGGCCGGTAAGGCCCGCGAGGCGGTGCACATCATCTTCGCAGGCGAGCTGGTGAAGCCCGACGATCCGGCACCGGCTCCCGACCTCGCCGCCACGCAGTCGCTCGACGGCTATCGGATCGTCGATCTCGACCGCCTCATCGTCATGAAGCTGACGGCATTTCGTCTGAAAGACCGCGTGCATCTCATCGACATGATCGACGTCGGCCTCGTGACAAACGCGACGCTCGACAGCCTGCCGGCCGAGCTGCGGCCCCGGCTCGCACAACTGCTCGCCAACCCCAACGGCTGACGCGACGGGCGGCGGCCTCTCGGCGGCATCGGTGCTGCCTGCCCGCTACACCACCCGCAGCCCGGGCGGGATCCGCGCCGGGTCGCGCCAGAAGGCGTCGTTGCGGAAGCGGTTGAAGAGGTCGGGCGGCAGGAGTGTCTCGCGATTCTCGGCCTTCACCGTGCCGCGGACGGTGTGGAGCCCCGGCGTGCCGGCCCGCTCGTCGAACTCCCGCACGTCGTCGTCCACATGGTCGAAGTCGTGCGCGAAGTGCGGCTCGCTGCTGAAGTCGTAGATCGCCCGCATGGTTCGGCTTGGATCGGTGGTGAGCGTCTCGTACTGCACGAGCAGCAGCCGGTCGCGCTGGCCGCCGTAGCAGGCCTGCTTGAGCGAGTCGTAGGGGCTGCCCACCATCCCGTCGGGTGCCACCACGGCGTTGGCCCGGGTGTAGACGGTGCCCCCGGCGGTGTAAGCGAAGATCGACGACGGGCTAAAGACGTTGCGCTGCACCAGCTTCTCGATGCTATCGACCACCCACGACACATCACGCACGCTGGCGATCACCTTCGCCTCCGGAAAGAGCCGGGCGATCGCCGGCATCCAGGCGCACCAGCCGCGGCTCGTGTCGAAGATCACCTCGGCGGGGCAGTCGTCATAGAAACTGTCGAAGAGCCCGGCGAGCCGCCCCGAAGCCCCCGGGGATCATCGGCCACTCGCAGCCGGTCGCCCGACGGCCTCGGTCGCTCCCCTCACGACCGGATTCGTCGCCGCGGTCGATGCCCAAAAAGTCGCCGCGACACGAAAAATGGGGACGGGAGCGATTTTCCGTTCATCGGAACACAACGCGAATCTGGGGCAGCTCTGCGGAAAATCGCTCCCGTCCCCATTTTATCCGGCAGGATATTCTTGAGGCATGGCCTTTCCATCCGCGCCGATCTATCTCGACAACCACGCCACCACGCGGCTCGATCCACGGGTGCTCGAGGCGATGCTGCCGTGGCTCACCGATCACTACGGCAATGCGGGGAGCGTGACGCACGATCTGGGCCGCGAGGCCCGGGCGGCGGTCGACTCAGCCCGCGAGATGTTCGCTGCGGCGATCGGTGGCACCGCCAGCGAGATCGTGTTCACGGGCGGCGCGACCGAGAGCAACAATCTCGCGCTGCTGGGATCTGCCCGCCGCTGGCGGAATCGTGAGCACGGCGGCGTTGGCAGCGGTCACGTCGTCACCGTGGCCACCGAGCATGATGCCGTGCTGGATCCCTGCGACCATTTGGAGCGGCAGGGGGTGGCGGTGACGCGGCTGGCAGTCGATCCGCAGGCCGCCAGCGGGAGTTCGATCGACGCACTTCCCGGCCGCATGCGGCTCGATGAACTGCAGAGTGCGTTGCGGTCCGACACGTTTCTCGTCTCGGTGATGCTCGCCAACAACGAGATCGGTGTCGTGCAGGACATTCCCGCGATCGCCGAGATCGTGCATGCCAGGGGCACGCTTCTCCATGTCGATTGCGCCCAGGCGATCGGGCGGATGGCCGTGGACATCCACGCCCTCGGCGCCGATCTGGCGAGTTTTTCCGCGCACAAGTTCCATGGCCCCGCGGGCATGGGCGCGCTCTGGCTGAGACGCCGCGGTCGCGTGGTCCGCGTCGAGCCGCTCGTCTACGGCGGAGGCCAGGAGCGGGGCATGCGGAGCGGCACGCTGAACGTTCCCGGCATCGTCGGCATGGCCGAGGCGGCCCGGCTGGCCGTGGCGGGGTTGCCCGAGGAAACGGTCCGCATGCGGCAGTTGCGGGATCGGCTCTGGGATAGGCTCGCAGCGTCCGTCGCGGGCATCGCGCTCAACGGCCCGCCGCTCGACGCGGTGGCGTCGGGCCAGCCGGTGCGGCTGGTCAATAATCTCAACCTCCGCGTGCCCGGCGTCGACGGCCAGACGCTTCTGGCAACGCTTTCGGCCGAGGGGCTGGCGGTGAGTTCCGGCAGCGCCTGCTCGTCGGAGCATCCCCGGCCCAGCCACGTTCTCATGGCCCTGGGGCTCGACGAGGATCAGGCCCGGGCCAGCCTCCGGTTCGGGCTGTCGCGGTTCACCACGCCCGATGAGATCGACACGGCGTCCGAGCGGATCGCCGCCGGCGTGGCCCGGCTGCGGTCGCTCGCGTAAGACCTCACGAAGAACTGGCTTTGCCTTGCCGGGCAGAGCCGATACAATTTCCACATCGGTCCCTGTTTTTTTGTTCGCGTTTCCAACACCCGTTCTGCAGGAGTGTCACGCCATGTCGGTCATGCTCACGGAAAAAGCCGCCGGTGAAGTGAAGAAGATCATCGCCGAACAGAAACTCGACCCCGCCACGGTGCTCCGCGTCGGCGTGGCCGGCGGCGGCTGCAGTGGCTTCCAGTATTCGCTCGGCTTCGACACAGCCTGGGATCCCAAGGCCGATTCGAAGAGCGAGCAGCACGGTGTGGCCATCGTCGTCGACAAGAAGAGCGACCTCTTTCTGGATGGCACGACGCTCGACTTCCACGACAGCATCGAGAAGCGCGGCTTCACGTTCAACAACCCCAACGCCAAGAAGAGTTGCGGCTGTGGCAGCTCGTTCCAGGCCTGAGCCGGCGGTTTTTGAACAAGTTTCTTTCGCCAGGGAGGGCCGGTGGCAGCAGAGATTCCGCGCGTTGAAAAGGTGCACATCGTCGGCATCGGAGATGACGGCGTCGATGGGATGACAGCCCACGCGCGGCGGCTCGTCGAAGCTGCCGAGGTTTTGCTCGGTCCCGAGTCGTGTGCGGCGATGTTGCCGGCGGCTCTCGCGGCCAAACTCGGCACGGCCGCCAATCTCGAAGAACTCGTCGAGCGGATCGAGAAAGCGGGGCCGAGAAAAATTGTCGTGCTCGCCTCCGGCGACCCGCTCTTTTATGGCACCGCCCGGTATGTCTGCTCGAGGCTCGGCAAGGATCGCTTCGAGGTCGTGCCGCACGTCAGCAGCATGCAGCTTGCGTTTGCGCGGGTGAAGGAATCGTGGGAGGAGGCGTTTCTTGCCAACCTCTCCGGCCAGTCGATCGAGCGGGTGATCGACAAGATTCGCACGAGTGAAACGGTCGGCCTGTTCACGAGCGAGCAGTGGCCGCCATCCGCGGTCGCGCGGACACTGCTCGAAGAGGGAATCGAGTACTTTCAGGCATATGTCTGCGAGAACCTCGGCTCGCCCGACGAGCGGGTGACGCAGGGCAGTCTGGCCGAGATCGCGAAGGAATCGTTCAGCGGTCTCAACGTGATGATCCTCGTGCGAAAGGCGCGGGTCGCCGACAAGCCCGGGCAGGTGGGCATGCGGCTGTTTGGCAACCCGGACGACTGCTTCCTGCAGTCGCGGCCGAAGCGAGGTCTGCTCACGCCGGCTGAGGTGCGGTCGTTGGCCCTCTCCGAACTGGGGCTGCGAACGGACAGCGTGATGTGGGACGTCGGCGCCGGCAGCGGTTCGGTGGGCCTCGAGGCGGCTCGGATCGCTCGCGAAGGCTCGGTGCATGCGATCGAGATGGATCCCGACGACCATCATCTGATTCTTGAAAACGCCCAGCGTTTCGGCGTGACCAACCTTCGGGCGGTGCTGGGGAAGGCACCCGAGGCGTGGGCAAGGCTGCCCGATCCAGACGCGATCTACGTGGGTGGAAGCGGTCGCGATGTCTCCATGCTCGTGGAGGAGGCCTGGAAGCGGTTGAAGCCGGGCGGCAGGCTCGTGACGGCCTGTAACAGCATCGAGAATCTCGCCGCCGTCCACGCGATGCTGCGGGCTCGGTCGGGCGATGCCGCCTACTGGATGGTGAACATCGCACGCGGCATCGAGCAAATGGACCGCATCCGCTTCGAGTCGCTCAATCCGATCTTCCTGATCGCGGCCACGAAGCCCGCGGCGTAGCGTTTCGCCCGC
This sequence comes from Pirellulales bacterium, assembly GCA_044337765.1. Lineage (GTDB taxonomy): Bacteria > Planctomycetota > Planctomycetia > Pirellulales > UBA1268 > CAMCQY01. The sequence continues at coordinate 25,778 of JBIIMX010000002.1, forward strand.
TTTGAGTCGGGGGACGTGTACCCATGAACGACCTGCCGCCACCGCTCGATTGTATCGCCGTCGGGGCACATCCCGACGATGTCGAGATCGGCTGCGGCGGCACGCTCGCCGTGCTCGCCGCGCAGGGGTATCGGGTCGGCATCGTCGATCTCACCGACGGCGAGCCCACGCCGCGGTCGAGTGGGCCTGCGGAACGACTCGCCGAGGCGGCGGCGGCGGCGAGGGTGCTCGGCGTGGTGCACCGCGAGCAGCTGGGCTTCACGAACCGGCGGCTGTTCGACGCGTTCGAAGTCAGAGTTGCATTGGCGAAGGTGTTTCGGCGTTGGCGGCCGCGGCTCGTGCTCGGCCTCGGCGACAAGACTCCTCTTGCCTCGCCCGATCACGCTCAGGCCGTGGCGATCACCGAGGCTGCCGTCTTCTATTCGCGGCTCACGAAGTGGGATGACACGTTCGACGGCCTCCCCGTGCACACGGTGCCGAACTTTCTCACCTATTTTCTTTTTGCAGGGCTGCCGCAGGTGCCGCATGGCCACTGGCCGCTGGTGGTGAACATCTCCAGCCAGCTCGAGTGCAAGCTCGAATCGATCGCCTGCTACAAGTCGCAGTTTCCGGCGGAGAAGGCCCATGTGTTTCCCCGCGTGCGGGCGCTGGCCGCGACCGCCGGGATGATGGGTGGCTGCGACGCAGGGGAGGTGCTGGCATCGAGCCGCATGCCCTGCACGGGGGACCTCATGCAGGTGATGGTTCCATAGAACGGCCTGACCGCCGCATCTGCCTGACCTCGCAGTGACGTGTGACCTCATGACCCAGCCCAGCCCTCCGCTCTTTCCGTTCGATCCCGACGTCGTGATCGTCGGTGCCGGGATTGCGGGGCTGTCAGCGGCGGCTGAGCTTGTGGGAAACGGGCTGCGGGTGGTCGTGCTCGAGAAGTCCCGCGGCGTGGGCGGGCGGATGGCGACCCGCCGCGTCGGCGAGGCGGTCTGCGACCACGGTGCACAGTTCTTCACGGTCCGTGGCCGGGCCTTTGGCGGCATGGTCGTCGCCGCCCATGACTCCGGCTCGGTGGCGACATGGTGCGAGGGGTTTGCCCAGGCTGCGTCGATCGACGCGGCGGTGCTGGAGGCCGCCGATGGCCATGCCCGCTGGCGGGGCGTTCGCGGCATGACCGATCTGCCGAGGTGGCTGGTGAACCAGCTTCCCTCGGACCGCTGCGCGGTCGGTATGGCCGTTCCGGTGACGGCGATCGGGGTGGTCGAAGACCGCGTGCGAATCGTGCTCGGCAGCGGCCCTGAGGCGGGCGAACCGGCCATGCTGTACGCCTCGGCGGCGGTCATCACGTCGCCCGTGCCGCAGTCGCTCGAGCTCTTCAGAGCAGGAGGAATGCTCGGGGATGGGGGGATGCTCGGGGACGGGGGCGGCATCGCTGCCGAGGTCTATCAACAGCTCGCCAGCGTGCAGTACGACCCCTGTTTCGCGCTCATGCTCGTGATGAATCGTCCGAGCCTCGTGCCAAGGCCGGGCGGGATCCAGTTCGCGGCTGGGCCGGTCGCTTGGCTTGCCGACAATCAGCAGAAAGGTATCTCCTCGGCACCGGCGTTCACCGTGCACGCATCGGGCGCCTTCAGCCGGCAGCACTTCGACCAATCGCCGGAGGAAATCACCGCGCAGCTCGTCGATATGGTGCGGCCCTGGATCGACGGCGATCCTGCGACGACGATCACCGAGCGATCGCTCCACCGCTGGAAGTTTGCCGCGCCGACGACGATCATCCCGGCGCCCATGGTGGCGGCGGTGACGTCCCCTCCGATCGTCTGCTGCGGCGACGCCTTCGGAGGCCCGAAGGTCGAGGGCGCCGCGTCGAGCGGCCTGGCCGCCGGCCGCTGGGTGGCCCGCGTGCTCGCGGAAGCCGGCTGAGCTTTGTCGAACGGACCGCGGGCACCCAGCGGCCGCACGGCATCGACCCCCACTCCCATCGGCCTGGGCCCTGTCCAGTCGAATCGCAGCGGGTCTGTCACGACGAGCCCACGCAGCTCTGCGGCCCGGGGCTTGGCGATGTCGAGGGCGTGGTCCATCACGCTCGTGGCGGTGCGGCTCGTACCGAGCCCGACGAGAATGTGCTTGATCGTGGGTGTTGTCTCCACGGAACGAACGGATTCGGTCATCGCCTTGAAGTCATGCCGGCCGAGTCAACCGCTGCCACAGCCACTTGGTCGCCTCGACGACAGACAGGGGCACGAGTGCAAGCCCGATCACCATTGGCCAGCCGCTGCCGAGATCGGCTTCCACCTCGAATACGGGCCGCGCGAACGGCAGCGTGATGACCGCGATCTGGAGCAGCGTTGAGATCGCGATCGCGGCCAGCAATGCCGGGTTGCGAAAAATTCCGATCTCGAAAGCGGTGCGCCGGTCGCTCCGGCAGCCGATGGCGAAGAACAGCTGGGCGAATGCTGCGACGCAGAATGTGGTGGTCTGGGCCCGCTCGATGGCCGCCGGATCGTCGGAGCCGCGCCATGTGAAACAGAAGGCGACGAGCGTGACCGCTGCCACGAGTCCGCCGTGGGCGAGGATCATCAGCCCCCGCCGCCATGGAATGACCGACTCCTGCGGCGGCCGCGGCCGCCGCTCCATGATGTCGGGCTCGGGCGGCTCCAGTCCAAGCGCCAGCGCGGGCAGACCGTCGGTCACGAGGTTCAGCCAGAGGATCTGGATCGCGGCCAGCGGCGCAGGCCAGCCAGCGACGGCTGCCACGAGCATGAGCAGCACCTCGCCGGCATTGCACGAGAGCAGGTAGTGGATGAACTTCTGCACGTTGTCGTAGATGCCGCGGCCCTCCTCGACGGCACTCACGATCGACGCGAAGTTGTCGTCGGTGAGCACCATATCGGAGGCTTCCTTGGTGACGTCGGTTCCGGTGATTCCCATGGCGATTCCGATGTCGGCCGCTTTCACGGCCGGAGCGTCGTTGACACCGTCGCCGGTCATCGCGACCACGTGCCCGCGCCGCTGCCAGGCCCTTACCACGCGGAGCTTGTGTTCGGCGGTCACGCGGGCGTAGACGGCGATCCGCTCGACGTCGGCCGCGAGCGCGTCGTCGGAGAGCGTGTCGAGTTCCGCTCCGGTCACCGCGATACCGGAGCCATCGACCAGCCCAAGTTCCCGGCCGATCGCCAGCGCCGTGGCCGGATGGTCGCCCGTGATCATCACGGGACGGATGCCGGCGGAGCGGCAGGTACGCACGGCGGCCCGGGCCTCATCCCGTGGTGGATCGATCATCCCCACAAGGCCGACATGCACCAGTTCCCGCTCGCGTTCGTCCGGCATGCCATCGAACGGCTCGTCGTCGCCGAGCTCGCGGCAGGCCAGCGACAATACCCGCAACGCTCGGTCGGCCATGGCGGCAGCCGCAGCCAGGATTGCACTGCGTCTCTCTTCCGTCAGCGGCACAGCCACGCCGTTTTGCAGTTCGGCCACGCATCGCGGCAGCATCGCCTCGGTCGCACCCTTGGTTTCGAGCAGGCGGCCGCCGTCGGCTCGCTGCACGACGACGCTCATTCGCTTGCGGTCGGAATCGAACGGGAGTTCGTAGACGACCGGTTCGGCCGGATCCTCGCCCGTGATGCCCGCTTTCAATGCCGCCACGACGAGTGCGGCTTCGGTCGGATCCCCGACGGCCCGCCATTCTCCGCCACTTTCGGGCTCGACCGAGGCGTTGTTGCAGCGCCAGCCGATCAGGAGCAGCCGATGCAGGTCGGGCCTGGTCGCTGCGGTGATCGGCATGGCGATGGCCTCCGCGTGCCCGCCGCCAGACACCAGGAAATCACCACGCGGCAGATAGCCGCCGCCGGTAATCGAGACGGCATCGGATGCGGTCGCAATTTCCCGTACGGTCATCTCGTTGCGTGTCAGCGTGCCGGTCTTGTCGGAGCAGATCACGGTCACGCTGCCGAGCGTCTCGACACTCGGCAGCCGGCGCACAAGCGCGTTGCGGGCCACCATGCGTTGCAGGCCGATCGCCAGCACCACCGTCACCACGGCCGGGAGTCCTTCCGGCACGGCCGCGACCGCGAGACTCACGGCCCGCAGCAGCACGTCACCGACACTTCCCCCGCGGCGCAGCTCCAGAACGGATATCACGCTGACGATGATCAGGCAGATCACGATCAACAGCCGGCCGAGTTCGGCGAGCCGCCGCTGCAGCGGCGTTGTCTCGTGGGGCGACCGCTCGAGCAGGCTGGCGATACGGCCAAGTTCCGTGGACATGCCCGTGGCCACCACGATCGCGGCGGCCCTCCCGGCGGCCACCACGGTGCCCGCGTGGACGATCGACCTACGGTCGCCGAGCGGCGTGGCCTGCGGCAGCGGCCCGCTGGGCGCCTTCTCGACCGGCTCGCTCTCGCCGGTGAGCGCCGCCTCTTGCACCCGCAGACCAAATGCCTCGAGCAGCCGCGCGTCGGCCGGCACGCTGTCGCCGGCCTCCAGCTCGATCCGATCGCCTGGCACGATCTCGCGGGCCGGCAGCGACCGCACCACGCCGTCTCGTGCCACCTTTGCAGTCGGCGCCGACATCCGCTGCAGGGCCGCCAGCGCCCGCAGAGCACGTTCCTCCTGCAGAAAGCCGATGATCGTGTTGACGAGCACGATCGCGATGATCGCGGCGGTGTCGGCCCAGTCGCCCATCGCGCCGGCGATCACTGCCGCCACGAGCAAAATCCAGATCACCAGCTCGCGAAACTGCCGCAGCAGCTTCCACCACCAGGACTCGGGAGGTTTTTCACGCAGCGAGTTGTCGCCATGTTCGGCCCGTCGCCGCTCGGCCTCGGCGATCGACAGGCCGCGTTCGGGATCGGTCTCCAGCCGCGCGGCA
>JBIIMX010000119.1:0-9149 GCA_044337765.1 Pirellulales bacterium
ATGAGGGCCACGATCGGCCAGGCAGCCGAGAGCCGACGGGCCCAGAGGCTTCGCGACGCCTCGTCCGCCGGCAGCCTCCCGGCCAGGATCAAGCCATCGACCACCATCCGGGCGTTGCCGGCCGCGGCCACGAAGAGCGTCGAATAGAGCACGGCAAACGCGCCGATCAGAAACACGCCCCGCGCCCACTCGCCGAACACCGGCACATACATGGCCGCCAACGTACGGACCATTTCCCCGCCGGCCGGCCTGAGGCCGAGCCGGCCGAGCGTGGCGGCACCGAGCAGATAGAAGGCGATCGTCACGACCGTGTAGACGACCATCGACCCCCAGGCATCGAGTTGCATCACCTTCAACCAGCCACGGGCACGGACGGCCCAGGCCGACGAATCATCCCGCGGCCCGACGGCCCGGCCGTAGCCCTTCTCCAGGCACCAGTAGGGATAGATCATCAGTTCGCTGGCTCCCACGCCGATGATGCCGATCGTGGCCAGCGCCGTCACCAGTGGCGAACGACCACCCACCGTCGGAGGAAGCGAGGGCAGCAAACCGCTCGTGAGTTCGCCCGATGTGATCGCCCACACGGGATCGAGCTGCAGCATCCAGAGCGACAGGAGCGTGACGAGCGTGAATATGCCGACAAGCACGATCGACACCCGCTCGATGAGGCTGTAGCGGCCGATCGCCAGCAGGACGGCCGTGATCATTCCCACCACCACGGCCCATATCGTTTCGTCCGGCGGCGTCGGCAGCGATTGCATCGTTTGGGTGACCGCGTCCCGTCGAACGCGAATCGCGTCGGCCTCCGCCGGGTCGCCCCGCCGCCGAGTTGCCGCTTCCGAAACGACCATGTCGGCCGCCTCGTCGTGGAGACGGTTCCACTCGCGGCCTGCCGACGTCACGGGCAGGCCGCCGGCAAGCGACTGTGCCACGCCGGAGAGGATTCCCCCTTGCTGCACGACGATCAGCACCGTCATGCACACCCAGCCCCAGTAGATCCAGCCCAGACCGGCGAACCGCGGGCCCGGTACGCGGTTGAAGGCGTCGAGCGGCGTGCGGCCCCACGTGAGCGTCGTGCGACCGATTTCGATCTGGGCCGCCACCTTGATGGCACACCCGAGGATGATCAGCCAGAGCAGTACGAACCCCGCTTCAGCCCCGACGATCGTCGTGGCGATCAGTTCACCGCTGCCCACGATGGAACTGGCCAGAATGATTCCCGGACCGATGTGCGCAAGCGACTGCCAGAGAGACGGCGGCGGGTCGGCAACCGATGGTGTATGCGTCATGGAAAACGCCCCCTCCCCCGTTCCGAGCCGGGCCGGGCCGGACATCACACCTGGCTGCCCCGCGATATCCCCTCGAGCCAGTCAGCAAAACGGGGGTATGTCTTCTCGCGATCAAACTCCGATTCCGCGAGTCGTCGGGAACCTTGCCGCATGTCGAGCAGCCGACGCCGGTCGCCCGCGAGCGAGGCGATGGCACGCGCAAGCGAATCGCCGCTGCCTGCCGTGTAGGAAACCCCCGCCCGGTACTCGACGATCAATTGCTCCAATTCACCTGGCAGCGAGTTGACCAGCGCAAGTCCGGCGGCGGTGTAGTCGCACACCTTGTAGGGAACCGCCACGAGCGACTCGGGCTTCACGAGCACGAGCCCCACGTCGCACTCCGACAACAGCCTCACGTAGGGGCCTCGTTCGAGCAGCCCGTGCACCCGCACCGAGCACGAACCGCGGATGGCGTCGGCAGCCCCGCGCAGACTTGACTCCAGCCGGCCCGTGCCGGCCACGTGGAGCGTGGCCGCGATGCCCTGCCCGCAGAGCGTTCGCGCTGCGGACAGCAGTGTGTCGAGATCCTGACCCGATTCAAGCGTGCCCGAATAGACGCATGCCAAGGGTGCGGCGCCAGACGCCGCCGGCGGCTGGAGAGCGTCGTGACCTGCAGACGCATCCGCGGCCGGAACCTCGTCGATCATGCGCGGCGGCGGGGCAAACTCAGCCAGCCAGGACCCCAGATGGCAGACATGGCGGGGCTTGTCGCCGACCGTTGCGTCGGGAATCGCGGCGAAGTAGCCGTGCGCGGACGACGAGACCGCATCGGCGGCCTCGAGAAGGCTTCGCCGCCGCGTTGACATGCGTCCAAAAAGCAGCGGAAACAACGCCTTACGGAGCCACTGCGGCCCGGGCAGAAGCCGCTCGAAAGTCTCGGGCCAGACGTCCATCAGGTCGACCACGAGGTTCGCATCGAGCCGCCTCGCAAGCCGTGCGGCCGCCTCCGGTCCCTCCAGGGGCGGCAGGCTGGCGAGGATAACGTCAGGCCGATTCAATTGGCCCGAGGCGATCGATTCGTTGGCCAGCCGCTCGAAGGTGCGGCCGAAGTCGCGGTGGCTGGCCAGGCGGCCGAAGGAGATGTTTTTCGTATAGGGCCGCACCGCCACGAGGCGTACGGCAAAACCCTCGTCGTCCCGGGTGAACAACGGCGTTGACCGGGGTGCCTTGCGGCGGTGGCTCCACGCGGCGGTCCACCAGGTCACCTCATGGCCCCGGCTCGCCAGCACTCGGGCCAGCGACCAATACCTCAGTGGTGGCAAACCCTCGCCGGGGATGTCATCGAATGGATTGACGATCCAGATGGACAGGGGAAGGGGCTCGGATCGATACATGAGGTCAGGGTAGCAGATGCTCTCCCTACGGCAGAGAAGGACGCGTCTGGGCCGTTGTTTTCGCTGTTTTGAACCGGCATCGATTCGCCGTTGGCCGGTTGCCGACTACAACAGACTAGGCGGCAGCCGCGTCGGCAGCCCTTCCTCTGGAAACCCACCATGACCACCACCCATGCCGCGGCCCTGCCCGCCGGGGTTGCTTCCGCCCCCCGTTCTGCCCTGAAAAGCGGATATTCGATCGATCTGGGAACGGCCCGAGAGCGGCTCGTACGCCATCCGATCTACGGTCTTATCGACCGCCCTGACCGGCTCCGGATGTTCATGGAACACCATGTTTTCGCCGTCTGGGATTTCCAGAGCCTCTTGAAGGCGATGCAGCAGAGGCTGACCTGCACCGGCATCCCATGGCTTCCGACACCCGATCCCGAGGCGCGGCGGCTCGTCAATGAAATCGTGCTCGACGAAGAATCAGACGAGTTGCCCGACGGCGGCCATGCCTCCCACTTCGAACTCTATCTGCGGAGCATGCGGCATGCCGGGGCCGACACGGGACCGATCGAACGGCTGCTCGAACTGCTTCGCCGCGGAACACCCCTTTCGCAGGCGCTTGCAGCCTGCGGCGGCCCTCCGGCTGCCTGCGACTTCGTGAGGCGTTCCTTCGATGTGATCGAGTCGGCATCCACACACCGAATCGTGGCCGCCTTCACCTACGGTCGCGAGGACGTGATCCCCGACATGTTTCGGCACCTCGTTGGTTCACTTGCGGCGGAAGATCCCGCAGCCTGGGGGCCGTTCCGCTTCTATCTGGAGCGGCATATCGCCCACGACGATGAGAAGCACGCGCCGGTCTGCCGCCGGATCGTCGCACGGCTGTGCGGCGACAACCCCGACCGCTGGGCCGAGGCGTCCGAGACGGCTCGCAGCTGTCTCGACTCGCGGATTGCTCTCTGGAACGGCATCGCTGCGGCGTGGCCGTCGTAGGCCAAAGCCTTCGGCGCCACCGCCACGTGGGTCTTTGGCCGTCTGAGTCGTCTGGCCGAGTCGTCTGGCTCGTTGAGCTGGCCTACTTGGCTGCCGCCAGGTCTGCCTTCTTCCGCTCTTCCACGATTTCCTTCTGGATGTTGCCCGGCGTCGGCCGGTACTTCGAGAATTCCATCGTGAACACGCCCTGCCCCTGCGTCATGCTCCGCAGGTCGGTCGAGTAGCCGAAGGTCTCGGCCAGCGGCACCTCGGCGATGATCGTCGAGGTCTTGCCGACTGTTTCGGTCGAAACGATGAGCCCCCGACGCTTGTTGAGCTCGCCGGTCACCGGTCCCTGGAAGTCGGAGGGAACCTCCACCTCCATCTTCATGATCGGCTCGAGCAGCACCGGCTTCGTGTTGAGGAAGGCCTCGCGGAAGCCCTGCCGGGCGCAGACCTGGAAGGCCATATCGGAGGAGTCGACGTCGTGGTAGGAACCGTCCACCAGCGACGCCTTGACGCCCACGATCGGGAAGCCTGCGATCGGCCCCTTGGAGAGCACGGCCCGGAAGCCCTTCTCGACCGACGGGATGTATTCCCGCGGCACGCGGCCGCCGACGACCGCATCCTCGAAGATGAAGTTCTCAGCCGACTCCTCGGGGAGCGGCTCGAGCGACCCGATGATGTGGGCATACTGGCCCGAACCGCCAGTCTGCTTCTTGTGCTTGTAGTCGTAGTTGGTGGCCTTGGTCGGCGCCTCGCGGTAGCTCACCTTCGGTGCCCCCACCTCGACCTCGACCTTGAACTCCCGCTTGATCCGCTCGACGTAGATGTCGAGATGCAGCTCGCCCATGCCGGCGATGAGCGTCTCGCCCGTCTCCTCGTCGGTGGCCACGCGAAACGTCGGATCTTCGCGGCTGAACCGCTGCAGGGCCTTGCCGAGCTTGTCGAGACCGTCACGGTTGGTCGGCGTGATCGACATCTTGATCACCGGCTCCGGCACGAACATGTTCTCGAGCGTGCAGTACTTGTTATCAGCGGCGTAGGTATCGCCGCTGGCCGCGTCGACGCCCATTACGGCCACGATGTCGCCGGCCTCGCCCGAGTCGATTTCCTCGCGCTTGTCGGCGTGCATCTTGACGATGCGGCTGAACCGCTGCTTCTGGCTGGTGCGCTGGTTGATATAGGCCTCACCCTTGGTGATCGTGCCCTGGTAGATCCGCATGAAGGTGAGCTGGCCATACGGGTCGTCCACGATCTTGAAAGCCATCGCCACAAGCGGCTTCTTGGGGTCGGGAGTCAGGTCGAACGCCTCGTCGGGATTGTCCCACTTCTTGGCGATCACCTTCCGCTCGAGCGGGCTGGGCAGATACCGCACGACCGCGTCGAGAAGCTTCTGCACACCCTTGTTCTTGTAGGCCGAGCCACAGAAAACCGGCGTGATGCTCTGGTTTTGAACGGCCGCCTTAACAACGGCGTGGATCTCGTCCTCCGACACAGGCTGCTCGCTGAGCAGCTTCTCCATGAGCGTGTCGGAATACATGGCGAGTGCCTCGAGCATCGCATGCCGGCCTTCGGCGGCGGCCTTGGCGAGGGCGTCGGGAATCTTCTCCTCGCGGACGGTCTCGCCGTTGTCGCCGTCGAAGTAGGCGGCCTTCATCGACACGAGATCGATCACGCCCTCGAGCTTGTCTTCCTTGCCGATCGGGATCTGCATCGGGATCGCGTCGCAGCCGAGCTTGTCGCGGAGTTGCCCCACGACCCGCTCGAAGTTTGCACCGGTGCGGTCCATTTTGTTGACGAACGCCAGACGCGGCACCTTGTACCGCTTCATCTGCCGGTCGACGGTCATCGACTGGCTCTGCACGCCGCCCACGGCGCAGAGCACGAGGATCGCGCCGTCGAGCACCCGCAGGCTGCGTTCTACTTCGACGGTGAAGTCGACGTGGCCGGGGGTGTCGATCAGGTTGATGTCGCAGTCGTGCCACTTGACGCTCGTGGCGGCGCTCGTGATCGTGATGCCGCGCTCGCGTTCGAGATCCATGTAGTCCATGGTCGCGCCGTCGCCGCCGCCCTTGACCTCTTGAATGCGGTGGATGCGGCCCGCGTAGTAGAGAATCCGCTCCGAGAGCGTGGTCTTGCCGGAGTCGATGTGGGCCGAGATGCCCATGTTGCGGAGCTTGGACAGGTCCATGGACGAAAACACCTTCGGGGGGCGGAGGGCGGAAAATGGGGGGAAGAAACGACAGAAAAGGGCCTGTCGTCCGGTCGGAATATACTCAAGCCGGCCCCAACGCGACAGACCATGACCGCCATGCCGCAACCAAATGCATCACAGACCGCGCAGCACGAGGGCCCAGATCGGCCTTGGCAGGCCTGCGTCGTGCCGTTTGTGGTCTTTTTGGCCGGAGGGCTCCTCGAACCCACCCGGAGCGGCGACGGGCTGGCAGGGGCCCTGGGAATCCCCTTCGCGGCCTATCCTCTTCTGTACAGCCTGCGTATCGCCGCCACGCTTTTCGCCCTGGCCCGTTCGTGGACGCCGATCCGCCTTTGGGTGGGCCGGCCGACCTGGTGGCCGCCGCTCGTCGGCCTGACACTGTTCGTGCCCTGGGTTGCGCTCGCTTCGTTGCAACGTGATGCCGGCTGGGCGGCCGGGTTGGGTGAACGGCCGGCCTTCAACCCGTTCGCGGACTGCAACGAATCGGCTGTGCCGGTGTGGGCCTTCGTGGCGATCCGTGCCATCGGCCTGATCGCGGTGGTGCCGCTGGTCGAGGAACTCTTCCTGCGTGGCTTTCTGATGCGGTACGTGATCAACGAAGATTTCTGGACGGTGCCGTTCGGCATGCTGACGTTCCCCGCGGTCGGGGCATGTCTTTTCTACGCCGCCACATCACACCCCTCGGAGTGTGTCGCCGCAGTGGGCTGGTTCGCCGTCGTCACCGGCATCGCGGCGGCGACGCGGCGGCCGATCGACACCATCCTCGCCCATGCAGCAACGAACCTTGCATTGGGTGCCTACGTGTTGCTGACAGCCGACTGGTGGCTGCTGTAACACCGACGGATGTCCGCCATGCCCCTCCGCGGCCGACTCGCCCCGACACCCACCGGATTCCTGCACATCGGCCATGCGCGGACGTTCGCGGTGGCGGCGGCGCGGGCCGGCTCAGCCGGACTCGTATTGCGGATCGAGGATCTCGACCGGCCGCGGTGCCGCGAGGAGTTTTGCGCGGCGGCGATCGAAGATCTCAGCTGGCTGGGGCTGGCGTGGTCGGAGGGCCCCGACGTCGGCGGGCCGCATGCGTCGTATCGACAGAGCGAACGCACCGCCTGGTATCTGGAGATCTGGCGACGGCTGGAGGCGGCGGACGCGATCTATCCAAGCCCGCATTCCCGCCGCGATGTCGACGAGGCCGCCACCGCGCCGCACGAACCGCGGCCCGGCGAAGCGGCCGCCGACGCAAATGCCGATGCTGATGCCGAGCCGATCTTCCCGCCGAGCCTGCGGCCGGCGTCGTGGGATCGCGCCGCTGCGCCGGGCAGCGTCGCCTGGCGGTTTCGCGTGCCCGACGGCCGCACGATCGAGTTCGACGACGCGTTTGCCGGCCGCGTGCGGCGGACGGCGGGCGTCGACTTCGGTGATTTTGTCGTTTGGCGGCGGGATGATCTTCCCGCCTACGAACTGGCGGTGGTGGCCGACGACCATGCGATGGAGATCGCGGAGGTGGTCCGCGGCGAGGACCTGCTCACGAGCACGGCCCGGCAGCTTTTGCTCTACGAAGCCCTCGGCTGGCAGCCGCCCGCATTCTGCCACGCGCCGCTCGTGCGAGACGCGGAGGGCCGCCGGCTCGCCAAGCGCACGGGCGGCCTCGCCATTCGCGACCTCCGCGGCCGCGGCCTCTCTCCCGCCGACGTGCTCTCAGGACCACTGCCAGCATCCGAGTGATCTGCTTTCACCACCGTGGCGGCAAGTTTTCAACTTGTCCGTGTCCCCGGCATCGATTCCAAAAGTTAAAAACTCGTGGCCATTGTTCGAACTTCTTCGGTCTCATCTTCCATGCCGAACAGTCGTCGCTGCGCACCCTTTTCATCGCCGCATCGGTACGCATATCATTGATTTCGATTGCTCGAGGGGATGTGATGCGATGATTCGTACTTCTTCGGCACCAGTTCTCACTGCCAGCGATCGCAAGACCGTCGAGGAGTTGGCGGCCTTGCTGCCCTCCCGTTGGCCCGTCGATTCGCTCGTGCTCTATGGATCGAAGGCGCGAGGTGACGACACACCCGAATCGGACATCGACCTGCTGGTTCTGACCGGCCATCTGCTTGCGCCGGAGGAGATCGGCGAGTTGCGGGCCGTGTCGCGTCGCATGGGTCTCACGCATGGCACGTGGCCCGAGCTTTCCATTCGAACGAGTGAGGAATGGTGGCGTGGCGTCTACCAGGCTGCTCCGATTCGCAAGGAAATCGACGCCGAGGGCGTTGACATACCTCTGCCCCTGCCTCGAGAACGCCGATGACGGAAGACGAATCTCGGCAGAAGATCGTCGCGACTTGACGCCGACTACGGCGATTTTGTCGACATCCCCAGGGAACAGGTGGCCAACTCGCCCGAAAACGCCCGCCTCTTTCCGCAGCGCCCTGCCCCGCGGACAAAGCTTGACGCAAAATGTACGGGCGTATATTATCCAGTGCGTCGTGAAAAAACCCGTCTGTGAGGGTGAAGGCTATGAGCAAGTCCGGCTTCCCGCATCTGTCTCGCGATGAACTGCTCGAGATGGTGTTGGCCTTGCCACCGGCCGACCGTGAGTTCATCGCCGAGCATATCGACGAAACACTTGAGCAGGAGTCATGCTTGGCGCGATCGGTGTTCACGACGCCTGAGCTTGCACGGGCCTGGGCCGACGAGGTGGAGCGGCGGATCGAGATGATCGACAGGGGTTTGGTCAAACCGCTGCCCGCCGATGTCGCCCTGCGCGAGGCACGCGAGCACCTCGAACGCCGCAGAAACGGACGAGCGGCGTCGTGAGCCTCGCGGTTGCACCGGCCGCCCAACTGGAGCTTATCGAAGCGGCAGCTTGGTATGACGCCATCCGCCCCGGGCTCGGCACGGAATTTTTGGATGCGATCCAGGAGGCGTTCATTCGTATCGCGGCGGATCCCCGGCTTCACGCCGTTCTCGAATCCTGGACAGTCGCTCGATGGGAAGTACGTCGCTGTTGCATACAGCGGTTCCCGTATGTGATCGTCTACTGGGTCGACGGCGATTCGGTGACGGTCGTTGCGATCAGTCACGCACGAAGGCGACCGCTCTACTGGATCGACCGCATGCCGGAGTGAATCCCGCCACGTCGCCGCTGAGAAAAGAGCTGCGTCCCAGTCCTCTTTGCCGTGCTCTACGGATCGAAGGCGCGAGGTGACGACACCCCCGAACTGGACATCGACCTGCTGGTTCTGACCGGCCGTCTGCTTGCGCCGGAGGAGATCGGCGAGTTGCGGGCCGTGTCGCGTCGCATGGGTCTCACGCATG
>JBIIMX010000120.1:0-9139 GCA_044337765.1 Pirellulales bacterium
TCGAGCGTGAGTTCGGGGTGTGCATTGAACCACTCGACGACCGGCGCCACACCCGAGCCGAACGTGTCCGGATCGAGATCGCCGCCGGTGTAGCTGTGGAACTGCACGTGCGCACAATGCGCCGGCAGGCCGTCGAATGTCCGCATCGTCTCCAGCAGCGTCCGCCAGTTGCCCGGCAGACCGAGGTTGGCTGTGTGGACATGGAGAGCGTGCGGCAATCCAATCGCCTGCACCGCGCGGGCGAGTCGCTCGAGGAGCGTTCGACCGGTAAGCGACATGCCCGGCAGCTGCGTGTCGAGATCGCGGTGATCGCCGCGGCCACGCTTCCAGAAGGCCGGCCCGCCCGGGTTGGCAACCTTCACGGTCCAGCCTCGACCGGCCTGCACGGCTGCGGCGACACGCCGTTGCAGTTCTCGATCGCCCTCCCCGTCACGGGCGCGGTCGAGGGCCATCAGCATGTCGGTGTCGTCGGCTGCCAGCAGGTAGATTCCCTTGTCGAGGATGGGCAACTCGGCGAGTTCCAGGTGGGCCATGTCGGCGGCCGCCGTGGCGATCGCCGCATCGAACACGGTCGTGTAGCCGAGCGCCGCGTAGAGCGCTCCGGTCGAGTGGATCGTGGGCACGGCAGCAGGTGAGCGGCGGGCGAGTTGCGGGGCGATGCGTCGGCCGGCATTCACCTTCGTGCCGGCTACGTGGCTGTGCAGGTCGACTCCCCCCGGCATCACGACCCGGCCGCTGGCGTCGATCCGCTTGAAGGGTTTCGGATCGGCTGGGGTGGCGACGATCCGGCCGTTCTCCACCCAGATGTCGCCCACGACGCCATCGCGGCCGTGCAGCGGATCGTGGATCGTGCCGCCGGTGAGAACGAAGCGATGCGGAGCGGGGGCCGCGTCTCCGGTCTTGAGAAGAGCCTGGGCTGGCGCGGTCATGACCGGCCTCCGATGACTGGCACCGCTTGGGACTGAAGCACGGCTGCCGTGAGCGCGACGAGAACGTCCCGCATCTGCGGGAGCGATGTCTGAAGGTGCGGGACCAGCACGGCACGGCGGCCATCCTCGCGAAGCATCGTGCCGGTGGTGGCGATCATTTCGTCGGCACAGCGGAGGTCGACCCGACGATCGTTCGGCTGCGACGCCGTCGCCTCGGCACCCGCGATCCGCACCTGCGAAAGGGAGGTGCCGCGGTCGACGATGGCCTGCTCGAGCGGACCGTTCAGCGGGCCGAGGACCAGAACGGCATCCACCTCGCCCCGGTCGATCAGTCTCCGGGCATCGGCTTCAGCCGGCAGAAACCGTCCGCCCATCCGGTCGGCACGGGCGATCGCTCCGGCGGCACCATACGTCCAGGCGCACACTGCCGCGGCGCCGGCGACGTTGGCACCGCCGGCGGTGATGCCGCTCCCGAGCGGGATCTGGAAGGCAGGTTTCTCATGAGCGATCGTACGGACAAGATGCACGATGCTCCAGGCCTCCAGTCCGACCGCATCGTCGGCATCAGCCGTGATGATCGCCACACATGTGGCCGCATGCAGCGACTCTGCGACCGTTCTGCAGACCGTGGCGAGCGGCGTGTCGTCGGGCGGCATATGCCGGCCGGCGATTCTCATCTGGAGCATGCGGGCCGCCTCCACGGCGAGTTCGCGGGCAAGCGGCAGGTGGCCATGCGTGGAGGCGTCGCAGATGATGGCGCCGGGACCGACCGCGATCGTTCGTCGCTGTCGGCCGTCGGGCAGTGCGGGCGCGACGAATCGCTCGATGAACCGCGGATGCGACTGGCTGGGATCGCAGCACCAGAAGATGACGAGGTCCGCCCGGTCGCGGAGTTCCTCCCAGACTGCCGTTACTTCGCCCGCCCGCGCGATCGTGGGCCCGGCTGCTCGGGCCGAGTCGGTCAGTCCGGCATCGACGGCGGCGCCGATGGTGTCGGCGAGCGCGCAGGCGGCGGAGATCGATTCAAGGGTGGCACCGGCCAGGCCGGTGACGAGCACGCGTCGTGCCGATGTCAGCATCGCGGCCGCCCGCTCGATGGCCTCCGGGCGGGCGAAAGGATGGTCGGTCTGCCGCCCCTCCGTCGGCTCTGCGGTGATGCCCCGCGACGGAAGGCCTGCCAACGCTGCGAGGATCGAGGTGCGACCGTGTCGGCAGGCCTGTTCCACGCCATGGGCCGTGATCAGGATGTCGTCGCACAACAGCGGGCAGGCAGTGCACGTGCACCGCGCCAAGGCCGATCCGCTGGAATCCGCTGACTCCCGCTTCACGACTTTGGCAACACCCAGATGTTGCGGTAGCGAACCGGGTTGCCATGGTTCTGGAGATGAAGCGGGCCCTTCGGGGATTCCTGCTTCAGGGGACCGCCCGGAGTCAGTGTCGGCACCTCGACGTTGTCATGGATGACGGTGCCGTTGTGGCGCACGGTCATGCGGGCATTGGCCACCTTCTTGTCTCCCTCGAACCGTGGTGCGGTGACGTTGATGTCGTAGGTCTGCCAGGTGAGCGGCGGCAGGCACATGTTGACGAACGGCGCGGCGGCCTTGTAGATGCCGCCACATTCGTTGTCCTTCCCCTCGAGGCCGAAGCTGTCGAGCATCTGCGTTTCGTAGCAGCCCATCAGATAGGCACCGCTGTTGCCACGCCCCTGGCCGCGGTCCTTCGGCTGGTAGGGCAGACGAAACTCGATGTGCCAGAGAGCGTCGCCGAAACTGTCCTTGGTGGTCACGCCCTCCATCAGCAGGCCATCCGCGGAGACACGGCCATCGACGAGCTTGGACGTGTCGCTGCTGCCATTCGCACCGTCATAGATGACGATCGCACCCTCTGGCGGCTTCTGTCCCAGTGTGGCACTGCTGCGGTTGGCCTTGGGCAACCTGGCGATCTCGCTGCCGGAGTCGGAGAGGACGACGACCGCGCCGTCGCGGATCTCTCCGGTGCGTGTGTTCCCGCCCCAGTCGAGAGCCTTGACCTTCACCAGGGCGGCATCTCCCTCACCCGTGAGGACGCCCGTGCCTTTGATCTTGTTCGGCGGTGTCCAGCCGTCACCCGGCAGTCCGCCCGGATAGGCGACCACGTCGAACGTTCCGTCGCCCAGAGCGATCACCTGCACCCCGAAGGGCACGGGCTGACCGTCGTGGGGGACCATGCCCGCATATTCACCCTGGAATGCGAAATCGGCATCGGTCTTGGCGGGGTCGGTATACGCGGCATTGCCGGTGGGGGCAGCCGAAGCGGACGGTGAACTGGCAACACTCAGACCCAACACCAGAGCGGCGGACCACACGAACGGAAAGCGAGAGTGCATGGCAAAAACTCCTGTGCCGTGGAAGGACCAAGTATGCGCCAAAACCGCGACGGATGGGAGGGACGGCGGATCGGGTGCAATTTTCGACCTGCCGATGCCACAACGCGTGGAAATCCTGCCATCAGGGGACGATCGGGACGATCTGGAGCCGCTTACGCCAGGCCGGTGAGCGGGCCGTCGCCACAGTAGTCGGGGTTTCCGAACCGCACGAGTTCCGTGTGGCCCATGGCATGGGCGATCGCAAGGTGCAGCCGGTTGTGTGGCACGCCCTTGAAGTCGACCGCCCTGCCCATCGTGAAGCCGAGACCATTGCCCACCATGACCCAGGGAATGTCATCGAGCGAGTGGGAGTTGCCCTCCCCCAGTTCGTTCGTCCACAGGATCGTGGTGTGATCGAGCAGCGAGCCCTCGCCGCCAGGTTCGGGTGTTTCCGCCAGCCGCTTGGCGAGGTGTGCCACCTCGCCGGCATACCACGCATTGATCGCGGTGAGCTTCTCCTGGGCGGATTTGTTGGAATTCGACTCGTGGGACAGGTCGTGCTGCCCCTCTTCGACACCGATCCACTTCATGTGCGGCTGGCCGACCGAACTGGTGTATTGCAGGCTGGCGATCCGCGTGAAGTCGGCTGCCAGCGACGCCACGATCAGTTCGATCTGCATCCGGCTGATCTTCGGCATCTGGTCGTTCTTTTCGACGATCCCCTGCTCGAGCACCGGCACGACATGCGAGACCTCCGCGTGATGGCTCGCCAGATCCTTCTCGAATTCGCGAACGAGCGAGGTATGTTCCTCCAGAATCCGCCGATCCTCCGCCGGCAGGGCCGATGACACCGTGGCGAGATCCTCTCGCAACTCATCAAGCACGCTCTGCATGCTTTCGCGGTCCTTGACCTGTCCGTAGAGCCTGTGAAACATCTGGTAGGGGTCGTCGATCGGGGCGACGGGCTTGTTGGGACCGGCGTAGACCATCCGCGTCCAGGTATCGGCCCGGTTGGGGACGAGCACGCCGAATTCCAGCGAGCCCATGCGGGTCGCGGTCTCGGCCCGCCCCTGCAGGAAGTGTTTGATCTCCTGGTCGATGGAGAGGCCGCTCGACCACCCGGCAGGAGTCTCGCCGCCACCCTGGAGGTTGCCGGGAAAGAGTTCGATGCCGGTGAGCAGGCAGCCGATGCCGCGCATGTGCTTGTCGCCATCCCCCTGCACCTTGTCGTGCACGCCCTTGAGCGTGAGCAGCCGGTCGCGGAAAGGATCGAGCGGCCTGAGGATCGGGGGCAGTTCGAACTGCTGTACGACCGGCGGAAGCGTCGAGAACGGCCCGGCCTCGGTCGGCCAGAAATTCTTCTTTACGACACCATCGGGGCTGAAAACGATCACGAGCCGCTGCTTCGGTGCCGCGGCGTTGAACGCCGCAAGGCTGGGCAGATTGCCGAGGAAGGGCAGCATTGCCGAGCCGACGCCGAGTCGACGCAACAGTGCGCGGCGAGAAAAGGCGGTCATGGGGATCGCTCCGGAGCGGAAGTGCGGGAAGGGGCTGCGGGCGGCGGAGCCGCAGCCAATGTCATGATATCGACCAGCAACCGGCGGACATCGAAGTTGTTCGCCGCGAATTGGTGTCGCAACCGCTCGAGCGTGTCGGGGCCCCAGGCCCGCATGGGCTGTTTGACAAGGGCATGAAAGAGTTGCTGAACGAAGGCCTCCTGGGCATCACGGCTGTCGGCGATGGTTGCGGCCAGTTCTCGGGCTCCACAAAACGTCGCCAGTGGACCTTCCCGCGGCAGGTATGAGCCCGACGCGTCGATCGGCTTCTGCGCTGCGCCGCGGCGCTCGACCTTCCGATACCGTCCGATCGGGTCGAACTCCTCCAGTGCAAAACCGAGCGGATTGATCATCGTGTGGCAGGTCTGGCAGGCGACCGACCCGGTCTGCAGCGTCACCCGTTCCCGCGTGCTCAGTTGTGGATGCAGGTCGGGCGCCAGAGGCGTCACCGCCTCCTGCGGCGGCTTGAGGACGTTGCCCATCACGCTGCGGGCGAGGAACACGCCGCGGTGGATCGGCGACGTGGCCGCGGCATATGAGAGCACGCTGGCCATGTATGGGTGCGTGAGCACGCCGGCGCGACGACCTTCATCGAGACGCACCCGCTGGAACGGTGCATCGGCGGGCAGATTCGCACCGTAGAGCGGACCAAGCCGACCGTTGAGGTAGACCTCGTCGTCGGTGAACAGTCGGCGAAAATCGGAGCCGGCGCCGGGCCGCTCGCCCCAGAGAGCATCGTCCACCAGCAGTTCGAGGCTCGTCCGCAGATCGGCCGCGATCTCCGAGGAGAACTCCGAAAAGAGCGTCTTGTCCTTGACGATCTCGGGGCCGTGATCGACGCGGAGCCAGCCGAACAAGAAGTCGCGGACCTTGGCACGGGTGCGGCGGTCGTGCACCATCCGCTCGGCCTGCGACCGCACCTCCTCGACCGTGACAAGCGTATCGCTGGCGGCTGCATCCCAAAGAGGCTGATCGGGTATCGAATCCCAAAGGCCGAACGAGAGTCTGGCCGCGGTCGCGTAGCCGTCGGGCTTTTCGTTCGCGGCCACCTCGGTCCCCGCGGCCGGCGGCGCGACCGCCTCAGTATGAAAGAGGAATCGCGGTGACTCGAGCACGAGCAGCAGCGACCGCTTCACCGCCGTGTCGAGGTCAGGGGCGTCGGCAAAGGGACGGTCGACCATCAGCGAACGCAGTGCGTCGGTGAGTGGTCGACGAAAGGCCCGTTCGGCAAAGGTCGTGACAAACTGCCTGAGCTTCGCGGCGCGGTCGGGGCTGTCGCGGGTGCTACGAGCCAGACTCGCGATGTGGTCGATCGTGTAGTCAGCCAACTCCACGCTGGCCGAGGTGGCGGCTGCAAACCATTCCTTTGAAACGCTCGTGCCCCGTTCGTAGCCGATCGATTTGTCATCGGGCGGAAAGGGGGTCTTGAGCACGAAAACCTGGGGGCTCTCGTAAGGAATCAGGCACCGCTCGGGCACGGTCTCCAGCGTGCCGTGCGGCGGCTTCCAGAGCATTTGGATCGACGCGTGTGCGGGATGCTCGTTCTTCTTGTCGACTCCCTGATGAGCCTTCGAGAATTCAAGCCGCAGCGGGTAGGGGCGGCCGCCAAGGAGCAGGACGCTGGCCGTGTATTCGCTGTTGTCGCCCGACTTCACATAAGCATCGATGAGCGGTGGCTCGTGCTCCGCCGTATTGAGGGCGAGCTTCGCGGAGTGTGCGGTGCGGATCACGATCTCATACACGCCGGTCTCTGGTGGCACAAGCGAACCCGTCCAGCGGATCGCGAAGCGGTTGGGCTCGAACTGCTCTGGGTCAGGCCCCTCGACGGCGAAATCAAAATCGACCTGTGGGTCGACTTGTTCGTAGACGAGGCCGGTCTGGAGGTTGAAGTCGCGACTCCTGAAATATTCGGCCCTCAGACCGCGGCTGCCGTCGATGTTTGGATCGCGATCGCGGAAACTGGCGATCAGGTCGGCGGCGGTATTCTGATACTGTCGCACCGTGAGTCGGGAGAGTTCCAAGCGTGCCGGACGATTGCGATCGCGGGCCACGGCCGAATAGAAGGAGCCATGGATGTACTCGGCCACCTGCCGGGCAGAGTCTCCGGTGACCTGCGACGGATCATCCTCAGGCATCGTCTCGCTGATGTAGGCGGCCAACTGATTGACGGAGCGGTCGCCCAGGAGTGGTTCCGGCACGTCCTTCGTGCCGGCACCGGCATCACCGTGGCAGCGGCCGCAGTGTTCGCGGTAGATGGCCAGGCCGGGATGGTCCTCGGCCGTGGCAGACGAGGCGGCGAGCAGGAAGCAGGCGAGCCAGCCGACCGAGTCGAAGGCATGTGCCTTGGCAGGCGGCGCGTACGGCATGCGATGGCACCAAGACCGCGGAGAAACCCGCCGAGGAGCGGCATCTGCGGCCAGAAGCGTCGTTCGGTTGCTGGGCATCGCGACCAGCTCCGGTGTTGGTGGACAGGCGGGCACCGACCGATGGGGATTATACTCAGCCGCCAAGGACGACGAAACCGCACGACGGCGACCCGAGGATGCCTGCTGTCGGGGGGCAGGGACTCAACAACCAGAAAGGTGGAGGCATGCATCAGCCCGCTCTGCGAATCGCGACCGCGGTCTCGCGACGTACATTCGCCGCTGCCACTGCGGCGGCTGCCGCCGGTTCGGGATTCTTCGCCACGCACGGCTACGGTGCCGCGCCGGCTGAAGGACCCGCCGACAAACTCAACATCGCCGTCGTGGGCCTTGGTGGCCAGGGCGTGCCCAATCTCCGGGCCTTGAAAGACCAGAACATCGTGGCACTCTGCGACGTCGACGACGTGCGGGCCGGCACGGCCTACGAGCAGAATCCCGGCGCCACGAGATTCAGGGACTTCCGCAGGATGTTCGACGAGTTCGAGAAGAAGATCGACGCCGTCGTCATCAGCACCCCTGACCATACGCACTTTCATCCAGCGTGGTGGGCGATGGACCGCGGCAAGCACGTCTACCTGGAGAAGCCGCTCGCCCACGAGGTGGAGGAGGTGAGAAGGTTGACGGAGGCTGCCCGCGCGAAGGGCCTCGCCACGCAGCTCGGATCGCAGCGGCATGCCATGAAAGGCTTGCGGGACGGCGTCGAGATCGTGAAGTCGGGGCTGCTCGGCACGATCACCGAAGTCCACTCGTGGGTGGCCAGTTCCCGTGGCATGCCCGCACTGCCGGGCGAGCCGCAGCCGGTGCCCCCCGGGCTCGACTGGGATCTCTGGCTGGGGCCAGTGGCCGAACGGCCCTACGTGAAGGGTTTTGCTCCGTACGACTGGCGGTTCTGGTGGGAATTCGGCACCGGTGAGACCGGCAACTGGGGCTGCCACGTTCTCGACATCCCGTTCTGGGCGCTCGATCTCGCTCATCCGGTGCATGTCAGCGGCAGCGGACCGCAGCCCGACGCGATGCGGACGCCGAAGTCGCTCGCGAGTCGGCTTGATTTCCCGCGTCGCACGTCGATCGACGGGAAGGAGCTGCCACCGGTGAGCGTGCATTGGTATCAGGGGCTGCCGTCGGTGATCGCGGAACGTGGCATCGACGCCAAACTCACCGACAAAAAGAACACGCTCTTCATCGGCAGCGATGGGATGCTCCTCTGCGGGTTCGATACCTGGTCGCTTCTGCCTGCCGAGAAGTTCGTCGGCTACGAGGGACCCAAGCAGACGATTCCGAAGTCGCCCGGCTTTCACCGCGAGTGGCTCGACGCCTGCCGCGGCGGGACGCCCGCCACGTGCACTTTCGATTACACAGGGCCGTTGTCGGAGAGCGTGCTGCTGGCCAACATCGCCTATCGGGTGCAGGGCGAGTTTGACTGGGATGCGGCTGCCATGAAGAGCAACCGCGACGACGTCAACGTGCTGCTTCGCCGGGAGTATCGCCGTGGCTGGGCGGTCTGAGCGTTCTTTTTCAATCCTTGTGATGGGTTTCCCCGGGAGAGTCTCCGATGAACGTCTTGATCTCCATCGTCTCGATGAGCCTGCTGCTGGGCTCCATGGCCGTCTTGGCGTCCGAACCTCGAGAGATTCCACTCTGGCCGCAAGGTGTGCCCGAGCCCCGAGTGCCGGCCGAGCCCGCCGAGAAGGTGGAGATGGGCAAGGATGGAATCTCCCGGCGGTCGAACGTGTCGAATCCCAGACTCGTCGTCTACGACATCCCGCGAGCCGATCCGGCAGCGCTCCGTGCCGGCGTGATTGTCATTCCCGGCGGCGGCTTCAGTATCCTGGCCGACGAACATGAGGGTTCCGACGTGTGCCGCTGGTTCAACGAACGCGGCTTCGT
>JBIIMX010000121.1:0-9131 GCA_044337765.1 Pirellulales bacterium
CTTCCAGGCACTCGGCTGCTGGGGCATCGGCACGTTTGCACCGACGGGCAAAGTCGAGCCGCAGAAGCTGCAGCTTGCCGACCGGCGGGAGTTTGCCGTGACGATGCGGGACGGCCGGCCCGCGATCGATTGGACCGGGCTCTTCGAGGCCAAGAAAATGGAAGGCTTCGCGAAGATCGCCCTCGACATGCCCGAGGATGGCTATGTCTCCCTGAACATCAAGAACGCCGAGGGCCGCGTGGTGCGGCAGCTGCTCACGGCCGATTTTCTCACCCGCGGCAAGCACGAACTGCTTTGGGATGGACTCACGAACAAGAGCCACCTGAAGCCGGGCGAGGTGGTGGAGCAGGGCAGCTACACATGGGATGCCATCCATCACAAGGGGATAGGGCTGCGGCTGGTGGGCTGGGCCGACAACGCCGGCAAGGCTCCCTTCGATTCTCCCGGCGGCAACTGGGGCGGTGACCATGGCGATCCCTGTGCCGTGACCAGCGACGGGCAGTCGATGTATCTGGGCTGGACCGGCTCCGAGGCGGGGCAGGCCGTCGTCTGCACCGACCTCGCCGGCAACGTCAAGTGGCGGCACAAGCGGGGCGGCTTCGGCGGCGCCAGCCATATCGCGACGACCGACGGCATCGTCTACGTCAACGACAACCAGCTCAATGAGTCGGTGATCTACCGTCTCGATGCCAAGAAGGGCGACTACAGCCCGTGGAAGGGCAAAGACACCGCCAGCCTGCCAATCGAGCCGGGCCTGGCCGGCCTCGATGTGGTCGGAGGCAAGCTCTACCTCGCCACCAAGGAGGGCGTGCGGGTGCTCGACGCGACGACGGGCGACGAAGTGGCAAAGATCGCGGTGAAAGATGCCGGTGATCTCGAGGCGGGGCCCGATGGCGGCGTGTTCGTGATCAGTGGCGGAAGCAGCGTGCTGCGGCTTGCTGCCGACGGCACCGCGAAGCCGGTGGTCACGGGGCTGCAAGCCGCGAAGGCGATCGCGATCGGCGCCGATGGCGCGATTCATGTGGCGGTAGGCGATCCCGACAACATCGTGAAAGTGTTTGATCCGGCGGGCAAGCCGCTCCGCACGATCGGCAGGCAGGGGGGCCGACCGCTGCTCGGCCCGTGGGACACCTCCGGCATGCGGTTTGTCAGCGGCCTGCGGCTCGATCCGAAGGGCGTGCTCTGGGCGGCCGAACTCGATCACTGGCCGAAGCGGTTTTCCTGCTGGACCGCGACGGATGGGGCATTCGTCCGCGAGTTCTTCGGGGCGACGGCCTACGGAGCGCTCGGCGGCGCGATCTCGCCTGACGATCCGCTGACCATGGTGGGCAGCGGCTGCGAGTGGCTGCTCGACAAAGAGACGGGGCGGGCATCCTGCGTGGGCGTCTTCTGCCGCGAAGGCATGTCGAACAGCCGGTTCGGCCGCTCCCGCGACGGCCGGCTCTACGTGGCCGTTGCCACCGGCTGGATCCACGGTGCTCCGCCCGTGCTCATCTACGAACGTCTCGGACCGGGCCGCTACAAGCTCCGCACCCGGTTCGAAGCGTTGGCCGAAAAGAAAAACTCCGAGGGGTTTCCCGTCGGCAAGCTCACTGCCATGAAAATCTGGTCCGACGCCAACGACGACGAGCGCGAGCAGCCGGAAGAATCGCAGGAGTACCCGGGTGATCCCGGCGGCTGGATCACCGGCTGGTACATGCCGATGACACCCGACCTCACGTTCTACGGCACGCTGCTCCAGCTTGCCGTCACCGGATACACCCCGTGCGGTGCGCCGAAATACGATCCCTCCACCGCCCGCAAACTGCCGGTGCCGGCCGACGTCGCCACCCGCGGCGGCATGGGATCCCAGCGCGGTTGCGGCTCCGCTGACGGCACCGTGATGCTCTTCAACGGAAAGTATGGCGAGGCGCACGCCGACTTCGCCTGCTACGACATCTCGAGCGGCAAGCTGCGGTGGACGTATCCCAACAACTACGTCGGCGTGCACGGCGGCCACCACGCACCGCCGCCGAGCGTGGGCATGATCCGCGGCGCCTACGACATCATCGGCACCGGCACGCTCCCCGACCCGATCGGCGACATCTTCGTGATCGGCACCGACAAGGGGGAATGGCACGTGCTCACGAAGGCGGGCCACTACCTCACGCGGCTCTTCGAGGCCGACCCGCTCAAGATCCGCTGGCCGCAGTCGGCCGTGCCCGGCGCGATCATGGACAACGTGCCTCCCGGCATGGGCGCCGAGGATTTCGGCGGCTCGATCGCAGTCACGAAGAAAGGCGATCTGTACGTGCAGGCCGGCAAGACCGCCTACATCAACATGAAGGTCGTTGGGCTCGACACCGTGAAGCGTCTGCCCGGCGGCTCGCTCACGGTCGGCCAGGCCGACCTGGCGACGGCCCGGCAGATCCGCGAGAAGATGCTCCAGCAGAGCGTGGGCGTGCCCATGGCGACCGCCCGCAGAAAGACCGTCACGTTCACCGGCGACCTGCGGAAGGATTTCGATGAGAAACAGCCGCTCGCGTTTCAGAAGACGGCGGCCGACCGCGTGGAGACGGCGATCGCCTACGACGACACGCACCTCTATCTGGGCTGGGCGGTGAACGACGCCACGCCGTGGATCAATGGTGCCGGTGATCCGGCCGAGATGTATGGCGGCGGCGACACGGTTGACTTCCAACTCGGCACCGACACGAAGGCCGACCGCAAGCGGTCGAAGCCGGTGCTCGGCGACCTGCGGCTCTCGATCGGCAGTCACGGTGGGAAGCCGACCGCCGTGCTCTACCGGCCCGTGGCGGCGGAGAAGGCCGTGCGCAAGTATTTCTCCGGCACGGTGAAGGAGGGCTATGTGATCGAGAGCGTCAAGGTGCTCGACAACGTGAAGGTCGAGGTGAAGGCCGACGAAAAGGCGAAGCGATACGTCGTCGAGGCGGCGGTGCCGCTGGCAGACTTGGGCTTGAAGCCCGCAGCCGACCTGACGCTCTCCGGCGATTTTGGTGCGACGTTCGGCGACCAGGCTGGCAAAGACACGGTGCTGAGGAGTCACTGGAGCAACCAGGCCACCGGCATCGTGGCGGACGAGGTCTGGGAACTGGTGCCCCAGCCGCAAAACTGGGGCCAGATCAAGTTCGAGTGAAAAGATCGTTTCACGGCAAGCGAGGTAGACGATGCACGGAGGCCTGAGGACCATCTGCTTTGCCACCGCACTGGCGGTCGGTATTTTCGCCGCCCATGGCGTGGAGATTCCGGTCGGGTATGAGTCGCCGGGCGACGGCTTCCTGAGCCTCGTGCTGCAGAATGCCGAGGGGCAGATCGTCCGCAGCCTGCTTTCCGCCGAGCCAGTGAAGGCCGGAGCGGGAACGGTCGTCTGGGACGGCACCGACGACCTCGGCCGCATCTGCGGGCCCGGCGGGTACGCCGTCCACGGGCTGTTCTTCGACAAGGCCCCGTCGCTCACCTATCGGATGACGGTGGGCCGCTCCGGAAACCCGCCCTATCGAACGCCAGATGGGAAAGGCGACTGGGGCGCGAACCTCGGGGGCGGTACTGGCATCGCCGCGAACGGCGACTCCGTGATGATGGTCTTCGGCTGCGTCGAAGACAATCAGATCACCGGCCTGCAACGCGTCGACCTCGAGGGCAACATCCTCCGCCGCTACTTTTCCTTTTATCCATGGGATCAGCGGTCGAGCGCCGCGATGGACGACAAGAATATCTACGTCGCGATCTATGCGAACGAAAAGCTGGAGCTCGCCGCCTACCAGATCGATGAGTCCCGGGGAAAAATCCTCGCGGCCCTGCCGGTGAAGCCGACGGTCACGCAGCACGGCCGCTGGCGGAACCGGCCGGTCGCCTACACGGAGGGCATGGCGCTCTCGAGCACCACGGTGTACGTGTCTGTTCCACACGACAATGCGATGTGCCTCGTAAATCGTGCCGATGGCAAGGTGACGAAAATCGACATGCCAACCCCGCGAGGACTCGCCTTCCGCGACGGAAAGGTCTTCGTCGTGAGTGGAACAAAGCTCCTGCGACTCTCGGCGGAAGGCACGATCGAGGCCACGATCGTCGATGGCGGTGGCCTGAAGAATCCAAGCTCGCTCGCCATGGATACAAAGGGCAATTTCTACGTCGGCGATTCCGGTGCGGACATGACTCGCGAAGGAACCCTGGTTGGCGGAACCCGCGTCGCCGATGCCGGCACCCGACAGATTCACGTCTTCAGCCCCTCGGGAAAACCGCTGCGTCGCATCGGCGTCGCGGGCGGATCGCCGCTCGAGGGCCGCTTCAATCCCGATGGCTTTGGCGACATCTCCGGCATCGCCGTCGATTCCAGCGGCCGCGTCTGGGCCCATGACGTCGCCACGGGTTTCAAAAGGAGTAGCGTCTGGTCGCCCGATGGAAAGCTCGTCAAACAGTGGTTCTGCCGGAAAATCCAGCACACGTCCGACGTGGTCAATCCCGCGAACCCGCAGGAACTGATCTCTGTCCGCGACATCTTCGACGATGCGCCTCCCGGGATCTATGCCTATGAAGTCGACTTCAAGAGTGGCGCCTGGAAGCCGTCCTGGTTTTACGAACTCACGATCGACCGCAGCTACGCCCCGGCCCAAGGCACCTATCAAAGCTTCACCCACGGAGGATTTCCGCTCGAGAAAGCCTATCCCGAAAAGCAAGGCCGCTGGCCGGTCTTCAGCTATTCCGACAATCTGGTCGCCCTCAACGGTCGCCTCTACATGATGCAGAACAGCGGCAACGGCGAGGGCGCGATCTATCTGGTCCGTCCCGACGCGCCGCCGAAGCCGGTCGCCATGATCGGGTATCACCACCTCGCGGAGAAGAACGCCGAGGGCGAGTGGCTCGCGAATTACGACCAGTCGGGTCCCAACCGCTGGATGACATGGGCCGATCGCGACGGCGACGGCCAGATGGAGCCCACCGAAATCAACATCCGCGAGAACAGCCCCGAGCTTG
The DNA here is from genome assembly GCA_044337765.1 of Pirellulales bacterium. GTDB lineage: Bacteria > Planctomycetota > Planctomycetia > Pirellulales > UBA1268 > CAMCQY01. The sequence goes on from JBIIMX010000121.1 coordinate 4,975, forward strand.
CGGCCTTTCGTCGCGTTTTCAGCGGATCGCTTCAGCCCGACGGCTCGGTCAATCTTTCGATTGCCGGCACGCCGGCTCGCCTCGCCCCGCGCGAATGGTTGCCGAGCGGTGTTCCCGTCTATGACTGGTCCGATGTCGAAATCCTTCCCGCTGACGCAATCCCCAGCTTCCTCGGCGGCGACGGCGTAAAAACCCCCGGCAACGTCTCGGTCCTGGGATCGGTGACCAAAGATGGTTCGCGCTACGCGCTCCTCGACCCCGCAGCACCTGCAGGCTTGCGGCTGCCGGGCATCGATGGCGAAGGCTGGTGGGCCAGTCGCAACTGGCGGAAAAAGCTTGCAGCCTGGAATGCCGACGGCACGCTCAAGTGGGCAGTCGGACGCCGTGCACCTGGCCGCGCCCGGCCCGGCCAGATGTATAACCCGATGCATCTCAGCGGCATTGCCCGCGACTGCCTCTTCGTCTCCGACGCCATGGGCATGACCTGGGTCTGGCACAAAGACGGTTTCTATGTCGGCCGCCTGTTTCACGACGCCGGCGACAGCACCATGGACGAAAATGGCATCTATGTCGAGATGATGGGCAACGGCATCCACGAAGCCGATGGAAAGCTCTACACGCTCGTCAACGACACCGCCTGCGCCGTTCACGAAGTGGCTGTTCCGACCTTCAAGCCGATCGTCGCCGCCGCGGTCTCGCTCTCGAAAGCCCAGGCGGAGCGGGCGACGCCCTGGGATCCCGATGGCGTCGCCCCCACCGAGAAGCCCACGCATACCGCGCAGCCTGCGCCCGCCGCAGGCACTCCCGGCACGTACAAGGTGAAAGTGAATGGCGAACTCGATGGCCGTGAAGGCTGGGGCGCAGTGGTCGAGAACGGTGTCCGCAGTCGCCCCATGCTTGTCCTGCTCGACGGCCAGTCGTTGGCCGAAGTGAGCGTGATCTATGACGCCGAGAACCTTTACCTCGGCTACAGGGTCAGCCACCCCGGCGGCCCGACGAATAGCGGCAGCGAGTTGCCGTATGCGCCCTTTGTCAGCGGCGCGTACGTGGACTTCTCCATCGCCCCCGACTGGTCCCCGCCACAACGCGCCGACGTCCGCGAAGGCGATGTCCGCGTCCTGCTCGCCCGCGTCCGCAATGCCGCATCCGCCGAGTCCGATTTTCATCAGGGCTTCTGGCAGAAAAAGACCGGCGGCACCAACCCGCAGACCATCACCTCGCCCGCCGCCAAAGTCCATTTCGACCACATCGGCGAGGTTCCCGGCCTGCAAGCCGCCTATAAAGTCGACCCCAAGCGGGACGAAAAGACCGGCAACATCCGTTACACGGTCGAGGTCTCCGTGCCGCTGGCGAGCCTCGGCCTGAAGGATGTCGCCGGGAAGACCATCGGCTTCGATGTTTCTGTCGGCACCGCCAACGCCGCCGGAGACACCCGCGAACGCGCCGCCCATTGGGCCGGCTTGAGCGAGAGCCGCGTCGTCGACCGTCCCGGCAGCGCCGAACTCCTGCCTCGAACCTGGGGCACCCTCAGGTTCGCCCCCGCGGCAAAATGATCGCTCTCTCAAACGTTCGCAGGTTCGGACTGACTCCCATGCCACACCATCTCGCTTTCCTCCTCGCCGTCTTCGCGCTGACTGCCGTTACGGGGTCTGCCGCGGAGCTTCGCTTCGCTGGCACGCTGGGCAACTCGGACGACTCACAGCCGGTCTTTGCCGGCAAGATCTTCGCCGGCATCGGGCCTGTGCTGGATGATGACGGCGGGCTCTGGGAACGCGGTGGTTCCACGCGGCTGAATCGCTATGCACTCGATGGGCGGCTGCTGGCGAGCTTTGAGATTCCTGAAGGCGATCAGCGTGGCAGCGATCAGATGACACGGGTCGGCGAACTGCTCGTGCTCCGATTGAAGAATGCGATCTACACGCTGCCGCTGAAGGCCGCGCCGGGCACGAAGCCGACCCGCATCGCAGGAGACGTCAACCTGCTGGCCTCCAGTCCGCTCGAGAATCGGGCGGTTATCCTGGCAAAGGACGTCCTGGCTTCGCTTGACCCCGTCACGGGCGAACGCACGCCGATCATGCAGCCGGTCACGGCCCTCCGCGACCTGCATGTCGGAGCGGACAGCACGATCTACGGCTTCGGCGAGGGCAAGGTCTTCGCGTGGCACGACAGCCAGCTCAAAGCGGGCTTCCCGCGGAGCTTCAGTGGCGAGCGACCGCAGAAGATCGGCCGCTCCTGGTATTCGCATTCCGGGCACGGAACGATCTACCGCTTCAACGAGTCCTTTGAGCCCGATCCGGGCGTGGTGCTCGGCGGCGCATCGGGGTCGTTCATCGGCTATTTGCCGGAGAGCAACGACCTCGTGAACGGCCGCGGAATCGCGCAGGTGCGTGACGGTGTATTTGCCGTTTCGGGCCTGGGCGGGGTGGTGCAGTTTGTGCAGTGGAATGACGTCGAGAGACGCTTCGATGTGGTGCGCCGCATCGGTGGCCTCATGGGGCTCAAAGGGCTCGCGCTCGACGTCAATGGCAACATCTGGACCTCCCGCGGCAGTTGGCGCTGGCATGCTGAGCCGCAGACACCGCACACGCAGGGCGATCTGGAGCCGAGCCTCTGCGCGCAGCCAACCATGCTCCATGGCAAGACTCTGTGCATCCTGAAGAAGCACTACAGCTACGTGCAGCTCGCCCGCGGGCCGGTGATCGACGAGAACGGCCTCTCGCACCTCCATACACCGGGCATCAAAGATTTCACCCCGCCCGAAGACGTCAGCGGTGCAGCGGTCATCGACAAAGACCTGATCGTCACCACGCCGAATGGCGAGGGCTTCAAGCTGCCGATCTCACCCGAAGGCCAGCTCGCTGGCAAGCCGCAGTCGATCAAGCTGCCGGGCCTCACGAAGTGCACGAGCCTGGCCTGGTTTCAGAATCAACTGCTGGCGGGCGATACCGATGCCGTCGTGGTCTTCGACCGCGAGCTGAAGGAAGTGAAGCGGCTCACGCAGCATGGGGGCGAGGTGTTTGTGCACAGCGACGGCAGGCGTCTCGCGGTCAGCGATCCCGCCCACGGCGCGGTGCATGTCTACGATTCGCTCGATCAGCCGGCGGCCAGCTACCAGGGGCTCGCATTGCCCGCGCACATCGCCATTGCCGGTCCGCGGGTCGTGGTGAACGAGATGGGCAGGCAGCGGCTTGTGAAGCTGGAGTTGGAGACGCCGGCCTTGCCGCCCGCACTCCTCACGGGCCGTGCGGGTGGCATTCCGTTCGAAATCAAGATCACGGACAAGAAGGTCGAGATCACGTCTCCGGCTCAGACCGTGAAGCTTGGCGTCTCGAACGGCTCTCAGGCCGTCACTGCCGCGCAGTCGGATGTTGACTTGCCGAAGGGCGATGGGGCGAAGCTCCGCATCGCTCTCGCATTGGAGCAGGGCGGCCAACGCGAGCGATTCGGCTTCACCGATCACCAGCCGATGCACGCCCCCTTCAATGATGATCCGGCCACCTGGGCCGAGTTTGATCTCGCATCGTATCGCGAGATCGCCGCGGCCCGAGCGCAGGAGATCCGTCTCGAGTTCACGCAGCCGAGCGAGGGCAAGGCGACGGTGGTGATCGAGAACGAAAAGGGCGAGCGGGTGCGGAATCTCGTCAGCGGTCGCAGCTTCACCGCCGGAAAGCATTCGCTCGTCTGGGATGGCCTCGATGAAACGGGCAAGCTCGTCGCGCCCGGCAGCTATGCGTGGCGCGGTGCCACGCATGAAGGCATCCGCCCGCAGTATGTGATGAACTTCGCCAATGGCGACGAGCCGACGACGGAGTCCTGGGGGCCGAACCACAGCACGCTCCATGCCGCGGCGGCAAACTCGAAGCTCGTCTTCTTCGCCGCACCGGTGACCGAGGGCGGCTGGGCGATCCTCGCGCTCGATAATACTGGCAGGCTCGTGCAGGGCTACGAGCATCAGCATGGCTACGGCATCCAGCACGATGCCATCGCGGCGGACGAGCAGCATCTCTATGTCGCCCAGGACGGCTTCGCTTGGGGCGGCAGGCCGGACTTTGCCAAGGCCGACTGGAAGTCGACCTGGTCGGTGACGATCTGCCGCTACGACATCGCCAGCGGAAAACTCGTCGAGTGGCCCGGCAAGGTCCGCGGCCTGCCGGTGG
>JBIIMX010000122.1:0-9121 GCA_044337765.1 Pirellulales bacterium
ACGCACCGCGTCGATCGCCGCCAATACAGTCTGCTGATTACGGCCCCCAACGCCATGATCGACTGGCACCGTCACAGTCGCCTCGCCCCCCACGATCAACGCTCGGGGCCGACCGTCACCACGAGCCGCCGCCAAAAGCTCGAACGCATCGCTTGCCAGCCCGGCTCCGACGGCTTCCGCGGAGACGTTCGGGCGGTCAACACCGGCGACGATCTCATAGCCCGCCTGCCGCGCCTCGACAGTCGCGGCGGCAACGGCCGTGCTGTTGTCACCGACCATGACATGCAGCACCTGGCACCCGCGAGGCGTGGTCCATGACCCAGGGGGTGTCGTCGATTCCGACGGCATGCACGGCCCCGAGGCGATCACATCGAGATCGTCACCGATCACGTCGGAGAGCACGAGCACGAGCAGGCGGCCGGCAGTGCAGGCCCGCGCCAGCCCGCCCCCCTTCACGAGGCTCAAGCGTCGCCGAGCGGCATTGAGCGTGGCAATGTCGGCCCCCGATTCCGAGAGCCTGCGGGTGACGGCAATCTTCTCCTCGAGCGACACGCCCTCCTTCGGTGCGGCCAAAAGCGCCGAGCCACCACCGGTGATCACGGCGATCGCCAGATCACGCGGCCCAAGCTGCGAGACCGCCGCGAGGATCTCATGGGTCGCCTGCACGACGGCGGGCGTCGGTAGATTGGCCGATGCCGGCCGGGTTTCGCGGACTTCGACGGCCGCCAGGCGGCGGCCACAGCCGGCCGGCACGCTCACCAGCCCGGTCACGCCATGCCGCGCAAGGCCCTCGGCACCGAGGAGACGTTCGATGCCCGCCGCCATGCCCGCCGCGGCCTTGCCCGCCCCAACCACCACGATCCGCGCGACCTCGTCAAGCTGAACCGCTCGATCGAGCGGACGTCCATCGATGGTGAGCTGACGCCCGGCATCCAGCGACAGCCGCGCAGCCACGAGCCGCTCCGGCTGCACCGCAGCCAGCGCGGCCGTCCAGATCAGTGCGGCATCGTCATGCATGGCCGTCGCACTCACTCGACGCGTGGTTGCTGCTGATTCTTCGGATCGAAGCGAGAGAGGTCGATGCCGCCGCGGGCTTCCTCTTCGAGGAGCTTCACCCGAAACTCCAGCCGCTCGATCCGACGGGCCATCATCGCCGGCGTCTCGGCTCCGGGAATGATCGGGGCAGGCCGGGGAATCGTCGGATAGCCAAGCTGCCGCTGCAGGGCTGCGAAGAAGAAGAGCGGATCCTTGCCGCGGTTGGCCCGCGCAATCCGCCCTTCCTTGTCTCCAAAGAGAATCACGCGGTCGGGCCCCGCATCCTCACGACCGGCCAATAAGGCATCGCGCTTCTCCAGCCGCCAGAATTCGGGACTGCGTACATAGACCAGGTCCGCGAGGTCGACGAGGCCCACCTGTCGGGACACGGTCCGAATCCACTCTTTCCACTGGCCGTCGAAGATGTCGTCATCTGCCACCGCGACCAGACCGTGCGCGAATTCGAGGCGGTTTCGCGAGAGGCACTCGAACCGGTAGAAGAACAGCCCCTGCGGCGATGCCCCCTCGGCCCGGTAGCCGGCCTCGCGTTCGAGGATTGCCAGTCCCGTGCGCAGGTCGAATCGCCCTCCCTCCTGCTCCGCCTGCTGCATCACGAAGGTTTGGAAGGCGCTGAAATAGTGCTGCAGCCTCGCCATCGCCGTCGACAGGGTACCGACGAGCTTCAGTTCCCCCACCAGATAGTCAATCGCCATCGGCAGCTTCGAGGTCGCCAGGATCTCCTGGCCGATCGACACAAGTGCCTCCTGGGCGGCAACTCCCCCGGCAATCCGCTCCGCCAACGCCCTGAACAGGTGGGACTGTTCGATGTATTCCTCACGGTCGAGCATGGCGGCCACTGGTTTTCCGTTTTTCCGGGCAAAGTTTGGCTGCGTTCGCCCGGGGAGACTCGGCCGCCGGGATCCCTATCCTATAATCTGCTGTAGAAAGGATTCCCCATGCCCGCAGAATTTTCGTCGATCGAAGCCGCCGTAGCCGCCATTCGTCGAGGCGATATGGTGATCGTGGTCGATGCCGAGGATCGGGAGAACGAGGGGGATTTTGTCTGCTCTGCCGAAAAGGCTTCGGCGGACATCGTCAACTTCATGATCAAGCATGGCCGTGGACAGGTCTGCATGCCGATCCTCCCCGACCTGGCGAAGCGGCTCGACCTGCCGATGATGGTGGAGGCCAATTCGACGCCGCTGGGCACCGCCTTCACCGTGCCGGTCGACCACCGCACGGCGCGGACCGGGATCACCGCGGCCGAACGGGCCGACACGATCGCCGCCATCATGGACCCCGCCAGTACGCCGGCTGACTTCGTGCGGCCGGGGCATCTCTTCCCGCTCGTGGCGAAGGCAGGGGGCGTGTTGCGACGCGCCGGTCACACCGAGGCCGCCGTCGACCTCGCCCGCATGGCGGATCTCGCGCCGGCCGGCGTGCTCTGCGAGATCCTCGACGACGCCGGCAACCGGGCCGACCGCGAGGCGCTCTTCGGCCTGGCCCATGAACATGGTCTGGAGATCATCTCCATCGAACAGCTCATCCGGCATCGGCGGCAGCGCGAAAAACTCGTGCACCGCATCGCCGAGGCCGACCTGCCGACCAAGTGGGGCCGCTTCCGCGTGATCGCTTACGGCGTCAAATACGAAACCCAGCAGCCGCTGGTGCTCGTGATGGGACAGCCGGCAGACGTGGCGGCGCCGCTCGTGCGGCTCCATTCATCGTGTTTCACCGGCGACCTGCTCGACAGCCTGCGGTGCGACTGCGGCGACCAGCTCCACATGGCGCTCGACATGATCGGCCGCGAAGGGGCCGGCGTGCTCGTCTATCTGCCGCAGGAAGGCCGCGGCATCGGCCTCGTGGAGAAGATCCGGGCCTACGAACTGCAGGACAAGGGGCTCGACACCGTCGAGGCCAACCTCGCCCTCGGCTTCAAGGCCGACTCCCGCGACTACGGCGTCGGCATCCAACTGCTCAAGGATCTCGGCCTGCGGCAGGTCCGCCTGCTCACCAACAACCCCAAGAAGACCGACGCCTTTATCTACGGAGGCTTCGATCTGGAGGTGGTCGACCAGGTGCCGATCCTGCCGCCCGTGCACGAATTCAACGAACGCTATCTGGCCACGAAACGCGAGAAGCTCGGCCACAAGTTTCCCGGCGGACGTTGACCGCCGCATCACGCCGCCCGTAGCATCGACGGCTTGGCGGGCGCCCCTGGCAGCGCCCGTTCCCGGACATGGAGGCGTTGCATGCGTCGATGGAACGATTCGGCGGTCCCGTGTCGGGCAGCGGCATGGCTCCTGGTGTTGGCCGCGGCGTCATCGGGCTGCGGACGCAGGGCGGAAGACGTCCCTGCGAAGACGCTGCCCGATTCGACCGCCGCCCAGGCGGCCGGCGCGGCCGCCGGTAGCCCGCAGGAAAAGCCTCTCGAACCCTTCGATCCGCCGGCGCTTGCATCACTCAACGGCGACTCCACTTGGATCGATCGGCCTGTCCGCGACGGGCTCACCCTCCTCCGAGAGCATCAGTCCCAGGAGCCGACCCCCGGTCCGGCGTCCGAGGCACTCGTCCTCCGCAACACCTCGGCCGCAATCAATCGTCAGATTCTCGCCACGCTCGGCCGCCTGCCCGAGGAAGGTGCCGCTGATCTCTCCGCGCGGATCGACCGGCACGTGGCGGGCGACCTCGGCAGCACCAACCCGATCATGATCAGCACCACGGCCGAGTTCGACATTCTTGGGCTCACCGGCTTCGGGCTCTTCTCCTTCGGCCGCGATCTCGAGCCCTTCGCGTCGGCCGAGACGGTGGTGAGCTGGCAAACCAGCGGCAATGGGCTGCTCGACAAGGTTGTCTTGCGCGACGATCTCGTCTGGAGCGACGGCAAGCCGATCACGGCCCATGACATCGCCTTCACCTACCAGGTGATCATGGACGGCCGCGTGCCGGTACCCGCCGTGCGCAGCGGCACCGATCAGATGCGCTGGGTGCATGCCTACGACGACCGCACCGTTGTCTTCTTCCACAAGGAACCGCTGGCCACGAATGTCTGGAACATCAACTTCCCGGTGCTTCCGAAGCACGTCTATGAGAAGACCTGGGAGTCCGACCCGACGCTCAAGGAAAGCCCCGAGCATGTGAAGCTCGAGGAGTCGCCCGTCTCGGGAGGCCCCTACGAGATCGTGGAACGCAAACGCGGGCAGCAGATCGTGCTGCGGCGGCGCGGGAACTGGTCGCATGTCGATGGCCGGAAGGTCCGCGAGGAGCCCTTCTTCAGGGAGATTCGCTTCCGCATCATCGAGGATCCCAACACGTCGCTCCTCGGCCTCAAGGCGGGCGAGATCGACGAACTCCCGCTCACGCCCGAACAGTGGACGACGCAGACGACCGGTGACGATTTTTACAAATCCAACACCAAGGTGACCGCCTCGGAGTGGGTGAGCTTTCACTTTGGGTGGAACATCGACGGCCCCTTTTTCGCCGATCGACGTGTCCGTCGGGCGATGAGCTATGCCTTCGACCACGACGGCATGCTGGAGAAACTCTGTTACGACCTCTACAAGCCGGCGGCGGGCAACTTTCCCGACGACTCATGGATGGCATCGAAGAAGAAGCTGCAGCCCTACAAGCAGGACCTCGACAAGGCCGAGGCACTGCTCGACGAGGCGGGCTGGATCGACCACGACAACGATGGCATCCGTGACAAGGAGATCAACGGTCGGCTCGTGCCTTTCGAGTTTTCGATGCTCGTGAACCAGCAGCCGCTGCGAATCGCGATCTGCACGCTCCTCAAGGAAAGCCTCGAACAGGTGGGCGTGCGGATGAACGTGCGGCCGACCGAGGCGACGGTGATCCAGGATCTCACGCAAAAGAAGAAGTTTCAGGCCTACTTCGGCGGCTGGGGCTCCGGCACCGATCCCGATTCGTCCGAAAACATCTGGGCCACCGGTGCCGGCCGCAACTTTGTCAGTTACTCCAATCCCGAGGTCGATCGTCTCTTTGCCGAAGGCCGCCGCGAGCTGGACCGGAACAAGCGGGCCGAGAAATACGGCCGCATCCAGGAGATCCTCTACGACGATCAGCCCTATACATGGCTCTACTGGCGAAACAGTTTCTACGGCTTCTCGAAGAATCTGCGGGGCTACGTCTTCAGCCCCCGCGGCCCCTACAACTATTCGCCCGGCTTCGGCAGCCTGTGGATGCCCAGGCAGGAGTAAGCGATGGCGACCTACCTCCTCCGTCGGCTCCTGCTGGGGATGCTCACGCTCGTGGCGATCACGTTCATCGTCTACGGCCTCGCACGGAACATGCCGGGCACCCCGCTGACCGTGCAGATGGGTGAGAGCGACCCGAGCCGCAAGCTGAATCCCGAGGATCAGGAGCGGATGAAAAAGATCTACGGCCTCGACCGGCCGTGGCACGAGGGGTATCTCCGCTGGCTCGGCAACGTGCTGCGTGGCGATCTGGGCCGCTCATTCTCGCGGCGTCAGCCGGTGACCACGCTCATCGGCGAGCGGATCGGGCCGACATTTCTCATCTCCGGGACGGCGCTCGCACTGGCGTGGCTGCTGGGTGTGCCGCTGGGTCTGTATGCCTCGGCCCGGAGCGGCATGGCCGACGAACGTGCCACGAGCCTGCTGCTGTACGTGCTCTATTCATTTCCCACGTTCGTGGCGGCGCTGTTCCTGCAGATCGTGTTTTCCGTCTGGCTGCGGGGCACCGCCTGGGAACTGCCGCTGTTTGGCATGAGCGATCTGCCCGAAGACGCCGGCTGGGCCGCGCGGGCGGCCGACGTCGCCCGCCACGCGATCCTGCCCGTCACCTGCCAGACCTACGTGAGCCTGGCCTACGACAGCCGCTTCATCAAGGCGAACATGGAGGAGGCGGTCCGTCAGGACTACATCCGCACCGCGAGGGCCAAGGGAGCGGGGCCCGGCCGCGTGCTCTTTCACCATGCCTTCCGCAACACGCTCATCCCGTTGGTCACCCTTCTGGGCCTCTCGCTGCCGGGGCTCATCGGCGGCTCGGTGATCATCGAACAGATCTTCACCTGGCCCGGCATGGGCCGGCTCTTCTTCGAGAGCATCCGCGAGCGCGACTACCCGACGATCATGGGGCTCACTTTGATGTTCAGCGTGCTCACGCTGATCGGCCAGTTGCTGGCCGACCTGCTCTACTGCCTGGTCGATCCGCGGGTGAGCGTGGAGTGAGGGAATGAACACGCGATCAGAAAGCGACGACCGAACCGCGGAACGCGGCGGAAGTTCGCGCGGATTCTGGGCCGAGTCCTGGGCGCGGTTTCGCCGCAAGCCGCTCGCCATGGCGGCGCTCGCGTTCGTGACGTTCCTCGTGGCGGTGGCGGTGTTCGCCCCCGCGATCGCGGGCACGAAGCCGGTGCTCTGCCGCTACAAGGGCCGGATCTATGTCCCCTGCCTGGGCTACTTCGACCGTCGGCTCGAGCCGACGATCTTCGCCAAGGATCGCTTCCGCGGCACCTATCCGCGCAACCTCACGGAGAAGGATCCCGACAGCTGGGCCATCTGGCCGCTCGTCTTTCAGGATCCGCACCGCGCCGTCCGCGAGAACGAGTGGCCCGGCCGGCCGGCCAATCCGGCGAAGGACGAGGGCCGACCCAACCGCATCAATCTCTTCGGCACCGACCAATATGGTGTGGACGTGTTCGCCAAGATGGTGCATGGCACGACGATCGCGCTGCTCGTCGGCGTGGTTTCGATGGGGCTCGCCGGTACGATCGGGATCATCGTGGGCGCACTGGGCGGCTACTTCGGCGGCTGGGTCGACATGCTCACCAGCCGGATCACCGAGATCGTGATGTGCGTGCCGACGCTCGTGCTGATCCTCGCTGTGATTGCGATCGTGGAGAAGCCGACGATCTGGAAGACGATGGCCATCATCGGCGCGACCGGCTGGACGGGCATCGCGCGGCTGACCCGCGGCGAGTTCCTGCGGCTGCGTCAGAGTGAATTCGTGACCGCCGCCCGGGCCACCGGCGCCGGACCGGTGCGGATCATGCTGCGGCACATCCTTCCCAACGCCCTGGCTCCGGTGCTCGTGCCGATCACGTTCGGCATCGCGTCGGCGATCCTCACGGAGAGCGCGCTGTCGTTTCTCGGCTTCGGCCCGCCCCCGCCCGCTGCCAGTTGGGGATCGCTTCTCAACGACGCCCGCAGCAACCTCTCGATGTGGTGGCTGGTGGTGTTTCCCGGCGTGGCCATCTTTCTCACCGTGCTGGCGTACAACCTCATCGGCGAAGGCCTGCAGGAAGTGACCGACCCACGGCTGCGGGAGGCACGGAAATGAAAACTTCGCCAAAAGAGGAAAGCGTGCACGAACTTCGATCGCCTTATGAAGACGCCCTCGCGCTTGCGTTTCCGCTTTACGCTGTGCTTTCCCCCGTGGCGGCAAGTTTTTAACTTGTCCGTGTCCCCGACACGGATTCCACAAGTTAAAAACTCGTGGCCACGGGTCGAACTCCTTCGGTCTTGTCCTTCATTCCCAGACGGCCGCAACTCCCCTTCATCCGCTCTCCGCCATGCCGCTGCTCGAGATCAACAACCTGGTGACAGCCTTTCATACGCCCGCCGGACGCGTGCCGGCGGTGGACGGGGTGTCGCTGTCGATCGAGCGGGGCAAGACGCTCGGGCTCGTCGGCGAAAGCGGCTGCGGAAAAAGCGTGACGGCGATGTCGATCCTCCGGCTCGTGGCCGCGCCTGGCGTGATCGAGTCGGGCGAGATCCTGCTGCGGGATGCCAGTGGCGACGTGCTCGATCTGGTGCACCTCCCCGAGCCCCGGCTACGTGATGTCCGCGGCGGCCGGATCGGCATGATCTTCCAGGAACCGATGACCAGCCTGAACCCCGTGTTCACGATCGGCGACCAGATAGCCGAGGCCGTGCTCCTGCACCGCGACGTGTCGCGGGCCGAAGCCCGGCGACGGGCCCTCGAGATGCTCGAACTGGTGCGGATGGCCGATCCCCAGCGGCGGCTCGATGAATATCCCCACCAGCTTTCCGGCGGCATGCGGCAGCGGGTGGTGATCGCCATGGCGCTGGCCTGCGAGCCCGACCTGATCATCGCCGACGAGCCGACCACCGCGCTCGACGTCACGATTCAGGCGCAGATCCTCGACCTGCTTGCCGACCTACGGCAGCGGCTCGGCACGGCAATCCTGTTGATCACGCACGATCTCGGCGTGGTGGCGGAGACCTGCGACGACGTCGCGGTGATGTATGCCGGCCGGATCGTCGAACAGGCTCCGGCCGCCGCGCTCTTCGCCAGACCGCGTCACCCCTACACGATCGGCCTTCTCGCCGCGCGGCCCGAGCGAGGCGGTCGTCCGGCCGAGAACGACGGTCGTGCAACCCGCCGCCTGCGGACGATACCCGGCATGGTGCCCGCTCCGCAGCACTTTCCATCCGGATGCCGCTTCCATCCGCGATGTGTCTTCGCGCGGCTGCCGGAGTGCGCCGGGTTGATGCCTGAACTTCGTGAAGTGGAACCCGGGCACTTTGTCCGCTGCGCGTATGCAGATTCGCTCGGTGAGCCTCGGCGGCCGGGCGCGGCCCTGGAGGGGATCGCATGACGCAGCCACTGGTCGATGTCGCCGGTCTCCAGACCCACTTTCCCATACGCAGAGGTCTGTTGCGTCGCACCGTGGGCGCCGTCCGCGCCGTCGATGACGTCACGTTCTCGATCATGAAGGGCCGCACGCTCGGCCTCGTCGGAGAAAGTGGCTGCGGCAAGACAACGGTCGGCCGCAGCCTCCTGAGGCTCGTGGAGCCGACCGGTGGCAGCGTGCGGTTCGACGGCCGCGACGTGCGGGCCGCCGGCGGCGCCGAACTGCGCGGGCTGCGGCGGCGGATGCAGATCGTCTTTCAGGATCCGTACGGCTCACTGAATCCTCGAATGAAAGTCCGTACGATTCTCGAAGAGGGCCTCGTCGTCCACCGGCTGGGCACGGCCGCGGAGCGGCTTGAACGAATGACCCGCGCGCTGGCCCGCACCGGACTCACTGCAGCGGCGCTCGACCGTTATCCACATGAGTTTTCCGGCGGGCAGCGACAGC
>JBIIMX010000123.1:0-9110 GCA_044337765.1 Pirellulales bacterium
CCGCAGGCCAAGGGCGTTGTAATAGAAGACGAGCATGTTCTCGCCCTCCGGCTCGGCCGCTTCGTCAGCGGCGGCATCGACGGCCTCCTCGTCCTGGGCGATCGCCACATCCACCCAGACGACCGCTGGGACGAAGGCCGCTGCCAAGGGCAGGATCACCCCCGGAAGCAACGAGGCAAAAAACAGCAGACCGCGGCTGATTCCCGCAAGAAAAAAGCCGTTTGGGCGGTCCTGTCCGCCGTTTCGAACGCCGCACTGCATGAATAATCTCCTCGAGAAGGAACCTTTTCCTGGCCACAGACTAGCCTCGCACCCCTTGTGGCTGCAAAGCGCCCGCGGCAATACCCGCGAATTGCCTACGACTTGGGTGCTTCGAGCTTGGCTGCCCACTGGCTGGCAGGATAGGCCGTCTTGAGGTTCTGCCTCGCCTCGAGAGCCCGCTCCGGATGGCTGCCCTTGTCCCACAACTCGCCAAGGTTGAACAGTGCTTCAGCGTGGCTTTCCGGCAGGCTGTTGTAGACCATGTCGACCGTCAGGAACTGGATCAGGGCATCCTGCTCATGGCCGCCCATGGCACGGTAGGCTCCGCCCAGAACGTTGTAGGCCCTGGAAAGCAGCTCCTTCTCCTCCGGGCTCGAATTCTTGACAAGCTGCCGCACCAGCGCAATGGCGGCGTCGTGCTTGCCCTGCAACAACATGCACTTGGCCTTGCCCAGTTCGGCCGACCGCTTCTGCGGCTGGCTGGCCTTCTCGTTGCCGGCCAGCGCGATGGCAGCCTCGTATTCCTTCATTGCCTCGTCTGCCTTGCCCTGCGAGAGAAGCATGCCACCCTTGGCGGATGCCGCCCGGACTTTCAGGGCAGGGGGGCCGCTGTCGAGTTGCTGGTACGCAGCGACAGCCTCCGCGGGCTTTCCCGCCTTTGCATGAAGGTCGCCCAGCAGTTCCTGCATCTGGTAAAAATGGTGGCTCTTCGAGTTCTTGGCGAGATAATCGGCCACCATCTTGGTCGCTGCGGCCAGATCACCGCCAGCATCGAGCACGGCCTGTGCGGCGGCAGCCGCTCTCACGAAATCGACCTCGGCCAACACCAACTGCTCGGCGCCGTCGAGTTCCTCCGCTTCGATCTTGGCGACCTCGTTGCTCGCATCTGTCCCCCGACCCCGCAGGAGCATGCTGCGGGCGTTTTTCAGCGACTGCGGTTCTGCACCGAATTGCAGTTCACGGATGGTTTCGATCGCCACCTTCTTCGCCTCGCCATCACTGTTCTCAACTTCGACGTCCGTGGGCGAAACAGTGAGGACTTTCCCGGTGACGCTCGTGCCACCGAAAAGATTGACCCGGTCTGCAGCCTGTCCCCAGGCCAATTCCGGGGCCGCCATCACCAGGAACGCCCCCACCATTACAAGGCGGGCAAGCATTCCCTCCCGGGCCAACTGCCTGCTGCCGACACTCGCCTTCATTTGCATCATCATGCCTGAATCCATGCCTGGTTGGTTGTGGTTGTAGTTGTGGTTGCTGGCTTTCATCTGTGCGCTTTCACGGTCCGGCTTCAGTCTCTGATCAAACGGTTTATCCGCTCCGCCCGTTCACCCGTCACCCCGCCGCGGCTTCCGCGGCCTCCTTCAGACCGTCAATTCCCCGGGTGGGCTTATTCTGTCTCTTCTCGATCTCCTTGAGCAGTTTGTCGAAGGCTTTCTTCGTATCTGGACCACCCAGCTCGGGATGCATCTTGTAGGTGATGTCGATGTAGTCGAACCCTTTCTGCAATTCCTTCTCTCGCTCCTGAGGCAAGGACTCCGCCTTCTCTATGCGGCACCGAACTGCATTCAACCGGGCCTGGAAAAACTTGCGGCGAGCTTCCATGGCTTTCTCGTCTGAACCGGAAAATGCCTGCTGTTCCAGACGATTCGAGATGACTGCCCAGCCCCAGCCCCAGATTTCACCGCCGTCGCCACGTCGCTTGTAGCCGCTGATGGCCTTTCCAAAGTATTCAGCCTGCTTCGCCTTGTCGGTTGTTTTGGTCCCCGCCTGCTGGAGCAGTTCCGCGGCCTGAAGCTGAAAGTCGAGGGTGTTTTGACGCTTCTTGTCGGCAAGAATCCAGTCCATGTGCTTTTGTGCTTCGTCCCACTTTTCCCGCTCGCGATAGACATTTGCCATCTTCAACCGGATCGAGGGTTCAAACTTGCCTATCTCGTCGCCCCCCTTGAGAAGCAGGCCTTCGTAGATGGCCGCAGCCCTGTCGAGATAGCCCTCAGCCTTGGCCTTCGGCACCGCCGAGCCCGTGCCTTCGCCCGAGCCCAGATTGAGGTAAGTGGTAGCCGCCCACATCTGCGAAGAGAGCTTCGGATCCTTGGCCACACCCTCGAGAAACTTTTCAAACCCCGTCAAGATGGCGACCGCCCGGGCCCCTGCCTGAGGTGTCCCTGCATTCGGACCAGAGGCGAGATTCATGAGCTGTGCCTGCAGATCGCGGCCCATGGCCTGATACATCGACGTGAGTTTGGCGGAGGCCTCCGTGCCGGCGGCACTGGCCAGCTCCTCGAGTTTTTTCATCGCCTGGACAGCCTTGTCGCTCTGATCGGTTTCGATGAAGTACCGCAGGCCAGCCGTTGCCGTCGCCGTCGCCAGCGGGCCCTGCGTGTAGGCCTTGTCGCCGCCATTGAGCACCGTCCATGGTCCATAGGCTGGGTGCTCGAGCAGACCCGCCACCCGCGGGTTGTCGCCCTCCTCCATTGCCATCTGGGCACGCGCCAGCGCCGCGGCAACGCTCACAGGGGCCGGCCCCGCGCCCGCAGCCATGCCCGCAAGCCCGTCGTCGATCGCTTTCGCAGCCTGCGTTCGCCAGCCGGCAAGCGTCGCCGCCGATGGGCGTGCGGCTTCGTCCAACCGAGACTTTTCCTGCACCTCGCGCCAGAGTGCACCGCCCGCCCGGAGCAGCACCTCGGGTCGCCGCGGCGACGCTGCCGGCACCTGAGACATGATCTCCACGATCCGCTCGGGCTCCCGAGCCTCCGTCGCTGCGGCGATGGCGATCACGGCCGCATCGGCGGCCTCCGGCCGGTCAGGCCAGGTTCGCATGATCGCTTCCGCTGTTTCAACGCATCTGTCCTTGGCCTCGTCCGCCCAGGCTGCCACCGCCTGCTTCTGCAACTGCTGCCAACTCGCCATGGCGATGCGCGCGGCCTGCTGACTGCCCTTCGCATTCGGATAGCGTTCGACGAGGAAATCACCCAAGGCGGCGGCCTCGTGCAGCCGCTGCGACTCGTACAAAAGATAGGTCAGCAGGTAGCGGGCCTGATTGAGCGTCTCGATATCGTCGGGGCCAGCAAGTGGCATGGCCTTTCGGAGACTGGTGATTGTCTTCAACCGCTCCGCAGCCACCTCTTTTTTGGCCGCGGCAGTGGCGGCTTCATCCTTGGCGGCCTCAGCCTGCTTCAGTTCAGCCTGACGCGACTGCATGGCAGCGAGGCCCGCCCTCGCTGCGTCCATAGCCGCCTCGAATGTCGCCGCACCGCCGTCGAGATCATCCGGCACCTGCTTGCCCAGTTCTGCCAGCAGGGCCTTCGACTCCGCGGCGAAATCCTTGTTCACCTTGGCGACTTCCATGGCGAGCCGCTTGGCGTCCCGCAGGAGCGGCGAACGCTTCGTTTTCTCGTTGTCAGGAATCGCCGCGGCCCGCCGCTCGAGCAACACGGCCGCGCGATACTTCATGCCGAGCCAGTCTTGGTCGATGCGATCGGCCGTGAGCGGCACAAGCGCCAGCTTCTGCAGCCGCTCGTCGAACTCGTCGTACTTTTTTTCCTCCAGCCAGCACTCCAGTGACGAATTGATCGCCTTGGCCCGCAGACCGGGGATGATCCCTTCACCGTCGAGGGCACGGATGTCGGCGAGTGCCGCCAACGCTTCCGTCTTTTTGCCGAGAACCACGTAATTTCGTCCCTCGTAGTACCGGGCAAATAACCCGGCTCCGCGAGTCCTGTATTTCGCATAGAGCTCCTTGTATTGCTTTGCGGACTCGTCGAGCGCCTTGACCCATTCGGGGGATTTCGGCTCGAGCGCCCGGGACTTTTCGTAATAGGCGCCGGCGATCAACAGCCGCGTTTTGAGGAGCAGCGCTCGCAGTTCATCCTGCTGTTCCTCCCATTCGGCTATCTGCCGAGTGGGAACAGACTTTTTGACGGTCTTCTTCGGTTTCGCCGCCTGCTTGCCGCCTTCCTTGCCGGTGTCTTTGCCGGCCTCCTTATCGGCCTCCCCCTTGTCTCCACCCGCCTCACCGCGCTGCTCCTTCAAGAGGTCATCGACCTTTCGCAGCAATTTGACCACCGCGTCTTCGGCGTTGGACACGGTCTCGATCGGCTCTTGCTCCTTGCGAACCGGGCCCTCCAAGGCCTTGATTGCCGCGTCGAAGAAGGGCAGCGCCTCAGCCCGTAGTTTTTTCGCGTCCTGGCCGGGCCGCTTCGATTCTTCGACCTTGGCACGCCCGCGTTCGATCAGCAGGTTGCCCTTCTGCAGATAGGCCTGAATCGCCCGATCGCCCTCTGGGCTCTCTTTTAAAAACGCATCGATCTCGCGGCCCGCCTGGTCATACACTTCTGCCCGCCGGGCGGCATTCGATTCCGATCGGCTGGTGGCCACGAGCGCCGCGGCCCGCCGAAACGGCACCTCTTTCTTGAAGTCCGGCGACGACTCCGGGTCTTTCTCGACCCGCTCAAGCACCCAGAGAACCACGTCGGGCATCTGCCGTTCCTCGATCGCATCGAGCAGCCGAGCGGTGCCGATCTCCAATGTGGATCGCTGCGGCGCATCGGCAGCGACTCCACGATCTGCGGACACCCCGCAGGCAATGAGAACCCCGGCCAGCACAACCCGCGTGAGCAGGGCAAACCTCAGTTGGCGAAGACATGTGATCCGTGTTATCCGTGTTAGCCGTGTTGTCATGGAGGGCTCTGACGCGTGGTGAGCGGGGCACGGGAAGACAGCGGTAGGCATCAAAACGGCTCCGAGCGCAGCCGGCTCGCCGATCAGACCGGCGGGCCGGAAGGGGAGTGTGACGAATATCCCGCATTCTGCGAAGACGGAACACTGCCGTCAAACCGGCTGCCGCCGTCCACCGCCAAACCCGGCAGCGGCTCACCGACCGGCCGCGTCCGGGATGATCCCCTGATGGGCCAGGCATTCGATGAGCTGCGATCCGATCGGCGTGACGTCCCCGCGAGCCTGCCAGCCAGCTGCGATCGCCGCAATTTCGGCGGCGGACTGCCGCCATGGCTCGGCATGCACAGACGCCCCTGCGAGCTCGCCGAGTGCCACGGCCAAAAGCAATTCGCAGCCGTGGGGCGATGGCAGGCCGACCCCGAGGTCGGCCGCCGCACCACCATCGGCCAATGCTTTCTTCAACGCCCCCGACCGAGGCGGCCCATCCGCCACAGGTTCGGCGGGAGCCCACGTCAGCGAGGCGGAAACAATGCCTTGCCGGAGTGGCCCGGTTTCACCCGCCCGACGGATCACCTCATAGACGACCCGAGTGGTCTCACCGGCATGCAGGTCGATGCCCAGAGGGCTGCTGTTGGCAAGCGTGTCGGCCGCGGACTGTCGGTGACCGACAAGGCGATACGAATCGACATGGCGGGGATCAAACGTCACCTCGAGGCGGCAATCGGTTGCCACGGCCGTTGAACAGCCGAAGACACGCTCCACGAGTCCGCGGCAGATTGCAATGGGATCGGCGGCAATGCGTTCCCCCGCCACCGGCGCCGTCCGGGCCGCGGTTTCGGCAGCAGGCTGCGTCTCCTGATCGATCAACATGAATTCGGTCGTCGACGATGCCGACAAGGTGTCGGCTGCCGCCATGTCGGCCTGCCAGGACGACAACGCGGCGCGTCCCTCCCGACGGCAACGCTCCATCGTGTCGGCATGGACTACCGCCACGACCCGGCCCGCCCGTCCCTCGCGTCGGCCGACGGCCTCGACGAGACGGAACGCGGCATCGAAGTCGGCGAAAATCGCCGATGGTTCACGCATGAGTTCGGGAAGCAGCGAGGCGAGCGTGGGCGCATCGGCCCGCAACGCCACGAGCCGCGGCTGTTCGCCACAGACAACCAACGAAACCCGATCGCCGGGCCGCATCTGTCGGGCAACGCGGCCCAGCCCCCGGCACAGCCACTGCCACGAAAGCGCTGCGAAGGGGCCGGCCGATTGGTCGAGCACCAGCATGACATCGAGCGAGGCGGGCTCGGCCGCCGTGGCGGCAACCGGCAACGGCGGTGCAGCGGCACACACCTCGACAAACAGGCTGCCGGGCGTCGGCCGCAACGAATGGACGGCGTTGATCATCAGTCCCGGGCCGGGGCCCATCCCGGCGCGAGACCACGCCGTGTCGGAAAGGGAGATCGGCACGGCGGCGAGGATGTCCTCGGTCCGCACCGATGGCGTCCCGCCGCGACGCAACCGCCTGCCGGTCGGCCGACCACGGTCGCGGCGGACTGTCTCGATCAGGCTGTCGAATGAATCGGTCCGCAGGGAGAGCGGGGGACAATCGACCGCGAGCGCCGAGGCGATCGAGGGGTCCACGAAGGGGGACTCGCCATGTGCCATCTCAAAGGCGATGTCGTAGCCGCGCACACGCGGAACCTGCCGGCCGCCGGGCAGCAGCGGCACCGTGCGGATCCCGGCGCGGGCAATTCCGCGATCCCCACCGGCCAGGACCGATGCCGCCGGTGCCGCTCGCACCTCGACAGATCCACCCTGACCGACGACAGGCGGAGGAGCGGGGGAAAATGCGTCTGCCGCGGGTTTTGCCGCCACGGACGGCGAGGGGATACCGTTCGCGACATCCGAGCCTTTCGGTGCAGCCTCTTCGGTGCCGACGCCGTCTCGATCCTGAGGCCGTGACCGGCCGACACGGGCGGCCCCGCCAATGGATTCGGCGGCCCCGCCAATGGATTCCGTCGCCCCGCCAGTGGACTCCGGCCGTTGCTGCAGCGGGCCACGGACGGCGACCCGCTGCGGGGCAGCCGCGGGAGCCGCAAGGCGGCGGGAGAGTTCCGTGCCGGCAAAAAACATGAGTGCCACGATCGACAACGCGACCGCCACGGTCGCGCCGTCTGCGAGCAGATCCATGGCCGCGGGCCAGAGCCTTATCCGTGGCCACGATGACTCAGGCCGACCTCCTCCGCGTCCTGATGGTCCGGCCCTTCGTGACGACCGCGACCCGCCAGGCAGCGACAACGTAGCCCCTTCACGCATGGCGGCCGTCGCCTCGCGAACGCGATCATGCAGCCCGGCCGGCAAAGCCACGCGAACCAACAGGCGATCGATCGCCGCGTCATCGAACAATGCCTGCGGCATGACGCGGCCGGCGATGCCAGCCGGCACGGGCACGTCGCGAACGCGGTCGTCGAGCAGTTGGTCGTCGTCGTGGTTCATGCGGCAATCATGTGCGTGGCGAACATGTGCGTGGCGAGGTGCGGTGCGGGACGGTCATTGCCGACTGCGTGCTGCCGCCGGCGATTCGAGCAAATACTCCCGCAGCCGCACGCGTGCCCTGCTGACACGGGAGAGGACGGTTCCCAGCGGCACTCCCTGCAGGTCGGCAGCCTCCTGGTGGGTGAGACCGCCCACAACCACCAGCAGGAGCGTCTCGCGGAGTTCCTCGGGCAGCCTGCCGAGCGCCTGTTGCATGGCTGATGAGAGTTCGTCTTCGAACGGATCGCGGCCGGCAGGTGCCACTGGATGCGGCAAATCTCCCCGACACGGTGGCACCGCATTCCCCAACCGCCGCCAGTGATCGGTAGCCCGGCGGCGCAGGATTGCCAGCAACCACGCCCGCTCGCTCCGGGCGGGATCGAAGAGATGACGGCTCGTCCAGGCCGAACGGAAGGCATCCTGCACCACGTCCTCCGCCGCGTGCGGATCGCCGAGCAGCCGGAACGCGACTCGATACAGAATCTCGACATGATCGTGCACCCACCGGTCAAACCGTTCGCCGGCTGCAGGGGATTCGGCCATGGAACATCCGGCCTGTAAATCTTGTGTCGGAACGCCGTCCGGAAACGCCATCCGGGACCGCCACTCCAAAACACCACGTCAGCGAACACACTGCTCGCAGCCGAGACTTCCACTTCACACGAGCATTCGGACGGAAGCCAGGAATTTATTTCCCGGTCGCCCGTCGCGCCGCTGCCGAGGAGGCGGCGAGCCAGAAGGGGAGTTGACCGGCGGGCGGCAGTTTGACCACGCGGGCCGACCGGACCCCAGGACAGGCCAGAACGGCCGCCACGGCGTCGGGCGAGGGCTCCTGGTCGAGATTGAGCACGCCGATCGCATCGCCACCGGGAGCCGAGCGTCCCACGGTCATCTGGGCGATGTTCACCCCCATGCCGCCAAACGCGTTGCCCACGCGACCGATGATGCCAGGCACGTCCTGATGCGTGAATACCAAGAGCACACCGTCGAGATAGGCCTCCAGACGGTGTCCCTCCAACTGCACCAGCCGGGGCATGGAGTGGCCAAACAGCGTGCCTGCGGCCCTGTGGACCCGGTCGCCGGAGACAAGATCTACCGCCACAACGGAGCTGAACGCGCCAGGATCGGTCCGACTTTGTTCGACCAATTCGATGCCCCGATCCCGAAGCAGGACCTCGGAATTGACGATGTTCACGTCTTCAAGAGCCGTTTCGAGCAAGCCCGCCGCAAAAGCCGCTGTCACCAGCCGCGTATTCCGCGAGGCAATCTCGCCTCGGTAGGCGATCGAGCAGGATCGCGGCGGTCCCTCCTCGAGTTGGGCCAGCAGCAGCCCCAGCCTCCACGCCAAATCGAGAAATCCCCGCACACCCTCCATAGACGCCGGATCGATGGGGCTGGAGTTGACCGAGTGACGGATCGCTCCGGTGGAGAGGAAGTCGACAAGCAGACCGACGCCCTCGACGGCCACCTGCGACTGCGCTTCCTCGGTGCTGGCGCCCAGGTGAGGAGTGACGAGCACGCCCGGCATGTCGAACAACGGGCTGTCGGTGCAGGGTTCGTGCTCGTACACGTCGAGTGCCACGCCGCCGATCACGCCGCGCTTGAGTCCTTCCACCAGCGCCTGCTCGTCGTAGATGCCCCCGCGG
>JBIIMX010000124.1:0-9031 GCA_044337765.1 Pirellulales bacterium
AGGTGGGCATCGACGTGCCCCAGGCCACGCTGATGACGATCCTCGACGCCGAGTCGTTCGGCCTCGCGCAGCTCCACCAGCTCCGCGGCCGCGTGGCCCGCGGCGCCACGCAGGGCATCTGCGGCGCGGCGACCACCTCGGCCGACCCCACGATCCCGCGGATCGACGCCTTCGTCTCGACGACCGACGGCTTCGCGCTGGCCGAGCAGGACCTGCTCCTCCGCGGCCCGGGCGAACTGGTCGGCGAGCGGCAGAGCGGGGCGCCGCCGATGTACCTGGCGGACCTGATCCGTGACGCGTCCGTGGTGGCCGAGGCCCGCCGCGACGCGCTCGACCTCTTCGGCCGCGACCCGCTGCTCACCGATCCGCGGCACGACCGGCTCGGCCGCCTCCTCCGCAGGCGGTGGGGCCGGCACCTCGACCTTGGGCTGGGCCAGGTGGGCTGACCACGTCGCCGTGCCGTGCTACATTCCGGATGTCATCCGCCCCCCTCATCCGTCGGAGCCCTTCGATGTACTGCTTCGCGTACGGCGTCAAGAACTACCTCATGCCGCTGGCCGCCCTCCAGATCGCCCAGCAGGTCCTGATCAACAACGGCTTCGAGGTCTTCGACCCCGTGCAGCCCGGCAAGATCACGATGGCGGGCAACCACTACGGTGCCGGGGTGATGGTGACGGTCGTGTCGATGGACTGCGAAGGGGGCGCCGCGACGGTGATCAACGCCTTCACCGCAAACCAGAATCAGGTCCAGGCGGCCCGCAACATGGCCGACACCGTCTGCATGGCGATCCAGAACGGCTGATTGCGCTCACGACAGTACCCGCACTGGTTCGCCGGTCTGCGACATGCTCGTCGCCGGCGGATTTTGCTACGGGAGACTCCGGGACAATGGCACGCAGTTCGTGAGTCGCAAAATTCACCGGCTCCTGCGCGTGCCTCCGACCGGCTCCTCAGCATCAGGCGATTCGTTTCTCTGCCCGAGGATCGAAAAGCGACATGCAGCAAGCTGATTCACTCAACCGTGTCTGGACGGTGCCGAACATGCTGTCGGCGGCGCGGCTCGTGCTCGCGATCGTGCTGTTTGGCGTGATCGAACAGGAGCGGTATGCCGCGGCGACGGTGCTCTTTCTCGTGGCAGCCTCCACCGACTGGGTCGATGGCTGGTGGGCGCGGCGGTTTCACCAGGTGAGCCGGCTGGGGAGAATCTTCGACCCGCTCGTCGACAAGGTGATCGTCTGCGGCGGATTTATTCTGCTGGCGGCCAGGGGCGGGGCGTCGGCGATCCTGCCCTGGATGGCGGTAGTGGTCGTCGTGCGGGAACTGGTGGTGACGGCCATCCGCGCGGAAATGGAACGCACCGGACACGACTTCTCGGCAGCCTTCTCGGGCAAGCTGAAGATGGTGCTGCAGTGCGCGGCAATCGCTTTGGAACTCTTCGACAGAGCGTCGCCCGGGCAGGTGGTCGGCGGCCTGAGCGTGCAGTCGATCGCCGTGGCGGCGGCATGGGCGGCAGTGGCGGCCACGGTCTGGTCGGGCTTGGAATACCTGGTCGCAGCCCGCAGCCTGCTTGCAGCAACGGACGCCGTCGAAGGAGACCGCGGCTGATGGAGATCGAGATTCCTGACGTGGCTTCGAAGGCGGTCTCCGGTCAGGAAATGCTTGCCGTGTGGGCACTGGCCGCCTTTGCCTGGTGCGCCAGCCTCTCCGTGGCGTGGTTGATCGCGCAGCGAACCCGGCGGGGCCTGGCTGCCGTGGAGCCAAGGCCGCACGTCCAGACTCAATGGAAAGGCGGCGATGTCGCCGTCGCCGTGTTCTCGTTTCTTGGGTTTCAGGTGCTCGCCGCGGAATGCATGCCGGCCGATGCGTCGTTGAAGATGAGATTGGCTGGTGGCAGCATCGCCATGCTCGCCGCCACGGCCGTCACCGCGGCGCATCTGTTCGTGCGCGGGGTGGGATGGCCGGCGCTGGGATGCGGGGTCGGTCGGCTCCGCGACGATGTCCGGCTGGCCATCGCGGGGCTCCTGCTTCTGCTCGCGCCGTTGCTGAGCCTGGCCGCGGTACTCGACCGCTTCGTGCCCTATCGCCATGCGATCGTCGATTTTCTCAGTGCCAATCGCGACCCGCTGTCGATCGGCATCGTCATTTTCGCGGCCGTGGTCGCGGCGCCGGTCGCAGAGGAGTTTCTGTTTCGAAGGGTGCTGCAGGGCTGGCTCGAGGGCTGGCTCGAGCCCCGCGAGCCCAGGCTGGGCGGGATGACCGCCGTTGTGCTCTCGTCTCTGGCATTCGCAGCGGCCCACGTGGGGCAGGGCATGGGCTGGGTGCCTCTTTTTTTCTTCGGCCTGGTCGTCGGCTACATGGCCCGCCAGACCGGCTCGATCGTGCCCGGCATCATCCTCCACGGCTTTTTCAATGCCGTCAGCGTGGCATTGGTGCTCGTTCAGGCGGCAGCCCCTCAAGCGGCCGGCGGGGCCTAAAGCGGCCGGCGGGGCCGGAGCAGGGGGGGGAGGGCTGCAAAGCCAACCCAGTGTGACGGTCGGTGAATCCTGACACCGGTCGGAACCGATCTGGATGAACAGGCTGGGGTTCGCGAGAATTCCGGCCAGCGGCGCAGGGACGTGCCGCCCTGTTAGCGAGACCATGCTGTCTATGAGTCGTTCGGTCACCACACGATGCGTGGATCGTGTCGCCTACGTGGCGGTGCGAGTCGCCATCTGCGTCGTGCAGTCGCTGCCGCGGAGCCTGTGCGAGCGGTTCGCCCGCCGTGCTTCCAATTTCCTCGCCAATCGGGTGAAAATCCGGCGGCAGGTGGTTCGGGAGAACCTCCGCCAGGCGTTTCCCGAGTGGACGCCGGAGCAGACCCGCGAAACGGCCCGCGGCATGTGGGAGCACCTGCTCCTGATGGTGATCGAGATCGCGCACTCTGAGCGGGTGATCCGCAAGACCACCTGGCGGCGGCATCTCAGGATTCATGGCATGGAACGGATGGTCCGCGAACTCTGGGCCGACCGGCCGAAGGTGATCCTCTCCGGCCATTACGGCAACTTCGAAATGTCGGCGTTTGTCTTCGGCCTGTTCGGGTTTCGCATCTACTCGGTGGCCCGCGAACTCGACAACCCGCTGCTCGACCGCTTCGTGACCGCGTTTCGCGAGGCACGAGGCCAGATCATCCTGCCCAAGAAGGGAAGCGCGCCCGACGTGGCGCTCGTGCTCGAGAACAATGGAGTGATCGGACTGCTCGGAGATCAGGCAGCCGGGCCCAAAGGCTGCTGGGTCAACTTTTTCGGCCGGCCGGCCAGCGTACACAAGGCGATCGGCGTGTTCGCGCTCTCCTCCTCAGCGCCGATGCTGGTCTGCTCGGCCACGCGGCGCAGCGGACTGTTCGACTACGACGTGCGACTGGAGGGGGTGGCCGACCCGGCGGAGGGAGGCCCCGAGTCGGCCGACCTGAAGTCGATCTCCCAGTGGTATACGACCCTGCTTGAACGCGTGATCCGCCGTGCCCCGTCTCAATATTGGTGGGTGCATCGACGATGGCGGGGAGACCCTCCAAAGGCTACAGTGACGCGTGCCGCCGCGTGAGACGAGGATGTCTCTCCCGCCCCGATCCCATGCCCGGCACCCCGTTCGTCCCTCCTTCCCGCCTTGCAGTGGATCGATGTCGTGGACATGAGCGACTGGATCGCGATCGCCGACGCTGCTGAATGCCCGCCCGGCGCGAGCGTCGAGCGGTTGGCGGGCGGGCGGATCGTGGCGATTGCCAACGTGGGTGGCGAGTTCCATGCGATCGACGGTCTCTGTCCGCACCAGGGAGGTCCGCTCGGCACGGGGGCGCTCTGCGGCACCACCCTCACCTGTCCCTGGCATGGCTGGCAGTTCGACGTGACCACCGGGCGGCATCGGCTCAGCGCGACCGTCCGGCAGACGGTCCACGAGATTCGCGAGGAGGCAGGCCGGCTTTATGTCCGGCTGGCGGGGGAAGGCCCCGCGTCGGAGTCGCCCGCGTGATCGAATACCGCTGCTTCCGCAACGACGATCCACCGAAGCTGGCCGACCTCTGGCGGTCGGCCGAGTTGGGACCGTCGGCCATGCAGCCGATGACCTCCGCGCTCCTCGAAGCCTGTGTCTTCTCGAAACCCTACTTCGATCGGGAAGGGCTCATCGTCGCCGTCGAGGATGGCCGCGTGGTCGGCTTCGCCCACGCCGCTTTTGGACCGAGCGCAGACCACTCGATGATCGACACGGCCGTGGGCACGACGCTGCTTGTGGTCGTGGTGCCACATGCCGAGCAGGAACAGATTGGCGGCGGCCTGCTCGAGCGGTGTGAAGACTTCCTGCGCCGCCGCGGCGCGACGACCCTGCTTGGCGGCGGGTCGGCCGAAATGCGCAGCTTTTATCTCGGGCTCTACGGCGGCGCCGACCTGCCTGGAATTCTCGATTCGACGCCGGGCATGCAGGAGATCTTCCGTCGGGCGGGCTATGTCGAGGCGGAAAGGATCGCCGTGCTGCGGAGGCCGCTGGCTGGATTTCGTCCGCCAGTCAACCGGCTGCAGCTGGCAATCCGACGGGCGACGACGCTCCGCGTGATCGACGAGCCGGCGCGGCGGACATGGTGGGAGGCGGCCACCACGACCGGGATCGCGTTGCGTCGCTACGAGCTGCGCGGAGCGGGCGAAGACCTGCTCGGCACGGCATCTTTTTGGGACATGCAGCCGTTGGCGGCGGCCTGGGGCGTGTCGGCGGCGGGGCTGATGCATGTGGGTATCGAAGGTGCCAGACGGCGGCAGGGCTTGGCCCACTACCTCGTGGCAGAGGCGCTGCACGATCTCGCGCAGGAAGGCGTGACGTTGGCCGAGGTGCATGCCACGGTGGCAAACGAACCCGCGATCCAACTCTTTACGAAGCTCGGCTTCGAAACCGCCGAACGCGGCACGCTCTTTCGGCGGCCTTAGTCGCGGGACGCCCCATCAGGCTTCATCTTGACCGCGAGCATCACCGGCACCGGGCGAGTGCCCTTGCCGCTCGGCCGGTTGGCGATCTCGAGGGCTCCCGACGGCGCAGCGATCATCATCACGCTGCTGCCGCCGCCGTCGAGATTCACCGCATCGGAGCAGCCCAGCCGCTGCATCAAGCCCGCCAGTTCGTGGCAGGTCATCCCCTCGCTGACGCCCGGCTGCCTGCCGTCCACGACCACCAGCCACACATGCTGGCCGGATGCATCGGTGCCGGCCGCTGTTCGGGGATGGAGGGCCGTGTCTTGTGGCGAAACGATCCTTCCCTCGCTGAGCAGCAGGCCGAATCCAGCCGCCGCGGTGCGGGCGTCCTTGGCGGCTGCGTCCGGGGCAGTGCCCACGCGGGCCCGGCCAGCGGCATCGACACAGAAAATCGCGTAGCTCGGTTCGGCCGGGCTCCTGTCGACGCTGCCCGTGCGGGCCCAGCCGCAGATCGTCACAGGCATGTCGACCCGCCATCCGGCGGGCGTTCTCCCGGTCGCATCTGGAATCGCGCCGAACGCGTTGGCATTCACCGCCGCCACGATGTCGGGCTGCGATGCCAAGGTTTCGGGCATGGCCAGCGACGACTCCGCCGGGCCGTCCGCATCTGGGTCGGGTGGCACGAGAGCCTCGATGGACACTCCATCGGTGCCAAGATCCACCTCGAGCACGTGGACCTCGAGGGGACGCGGCAGCTTGTGTGTCTCATGAATAGCGCGGACGCCCTGCCGCACGAGCCGCGGTGGGCGGGCGGGCTGTTCGGCCCAAACGGCATGCGGCAGCAACCAGCCCACCGCTGCCACCAGGCATGTCAGGCGGATCAGAAATGTCACAGCGGTCAGGTATTTCAGACATGCCTGAGCGATCGAGCGCAGACTCACAGGAGGCTGCCCCTGCGACCCACGAGTGTTGGCAACCATAAACCCCTCTGCTCAAGTGCGACCGGGAACATGTCTCAGAGAATGTGAGTGAAGGAACCCGACTTGGCAACTACGAGACGATGGCGTTGGGGGCCTGTTAGGGTTTCTCCCGTAAAAAGACAGCCACAGGGAGCTTGAGACCAACGAAACGGTATGTCTCTTTCACAGCCGTCTCCGGCCTGCCGAGGATTGCCCCGGACTTGGGCGAGTAGTTGCGGAGTACTCGCCCAAGCCGGTGAGGCACCCTTCTGGGGATCGATGTTTTAATGGATCACTGCGCGGAACCAGAGCCGAGGTCGCTCGCCGCCAGCCAACCGGCTGGGTAGGCGAGCCTCCCGTGCTCGTGCAGGTCGAGGCCTTCCATCTCCTCCTGGCTGGAGACCCGCATGCCGCCGTCCGCCACCACGCTCGTGGCGGACGGCACGGCTGCAGCCCCGGCAGCAGATGACACCGAACCCACGGCGAAGGCTCCCCAAACCGGCCGGACCGCCTTCCTCAATCGCCGCTCGCCCATCTTCACGCGGCGCTGCATCGCGTCCTCGAGGTCGCCGCTTGCAACGCAGGCCGGATTCCGCGTGCTGGCCGTGCGTGGCCCTCGGCTGGTGACCACGACCAGGGCCTTGGTCGCACGCAGCCTCATCGCCTTCTCACGGCGGGGACCGCTATTCGACAGCAAGCGGTGCCTGTCCAATTTTTTCCATTTTTACTTCCGTCACCGGGTATTCTAGAGGCCTGCGGCGGTCTGCGAGCCGCCGACATGCATTGTTTTTCGGCACATTCGAAGGTGGAGATCGAACATGCGGCATCTGTCCGTAGGCAGATATTCCTGGCCTGTCATCGTGTTACTGATCGCGGCGGCAGCCGGGCCAGTCCTGGCGGCTCCCCCCGTGGGACAGTCGTTTGTCTCCGCGGTGGGACGCGATCTCCTCGACCTGCCGCAGTGCCGCGTGTTCCATGATGGCAAGCCGGCAGCAGCAGACGAGCCGCGGCTGCTCCACGCTCTGGGCGGCCCGCCGCCCGCCCAGAATCCCTGGGTGCACTGGTCCGCAGGCAAGGTCTCCGGGAAGGACGGCTCGGGAGAGTCGGTCGATGGGGAACGGTTTGACTACCTGATCGCTTTCAAGAGGCCGGTCGAGATCGGATCGGCGATCACCACGCTCGGCACGCTCAAGGTGCTCCGGCCCGACGCTCCGTATCCGCCCGATCCCGCCGCCGACGCCCAGTGGATCGACGTGCCGGTGCCGGCCGCCGCCGGGCCGCGGCTGGCCACGCTCGACGCCGCGGTCGCCACGCGGGCCGTGCTTATCTCCGAGGTGCGGCGATCGGGCGCTTCCACGCTCGACATGGTCCGAGTCTTCACGAAGCGGTATGGCAACGTCGCGCCGCTGGCGGGCGCCCGGGCCCGCACCGAGTATGCGGCTCCGGACAACCTCGGTGGCGGCGTCTTCCCGGCGATCGCCCCGCTCGGTGGTGACGGCTCCTGGCAGAGCGCCGGCAAAAACGCCACCGGCACGATCAACGCCCCGCCGATCAGCGACGTCCAGCCGCAGTGGTATGCGATCGGCTGGAGTGAGCCCCGCCTGCTCACCGGACTCTTCCTCGAAGACACGATCGGGGAACTGAAGATCGACACGTTCACGGGCCCGGAGGGCACGCCGGCCGTGGCGGGGGTCGGCGAGGAGTGGACGCGGCTCAAGCTCGCCACGTATCGCATGAACGATCGCGCGGCCGAAGGACAGGGCCGATGGATCGAATTCACCGAGCCGCTCCGCACCCGCGGCCTGCGGCTCTGGATCACGAAGATCCGCGACGGCAGAGACATTCCTGCGTCGGTGGCCCGCATCGATTCGCTGCTCGCATTCGAAGACATCGGCACCGGGGCCAAGCCTCCCTCACGGCTCGTCGCCCAGCCGCCCGCCTATTCGATAGCCTACGAGTCGCCCCAGGACGGCATGCTCACGCTCGTGGTCGATGACGCCAAGGGCCGCCGGGTGCGCAATCTCGTGGCCCGCGAGCAGCGGCCGCAAGGCAAGCAGGAACAGCCCTGGGATCTCACGGATGAGGCGGGCCGCCCCGTGCCCCCCGGCACCTACCGATTCAAGGGGATCACGGCGCCTCCGCTCGAACTGCGCTACGAGACGACGACCTACCCAAACGTCACGCTCCACCATCCGGAAAACTCCGCCTGGCTCAACGGCCACGCGGGGCCGGGCGGCTGGCTCGCGGATCATTCGGCGCCGATGTCGGCCTGCACCGCCGGTGACCATCTCTTCTTCGGCTCGCCCGTGCCGGAGAGCGGCGTCGGCTTCGCGGCCTGCGATCTGACGGGCAAGAAACTCTGGGGCATCCATTCGTTCGACGCCTGGTCGGCCGGCACGAGCATGGCCACCGACGGCACGACCGTGTTCGTGGAGCATGCCGGCGCCGGCCACTACGGTTCGGCCGACGCCGGGGCTGATCGCGTGTGGGGCGTGAACATCGCCGACCATGCGGTCCGCCGCGTGATGATGGCGACCTCCACGCCCGACCGGCTCCGCGGCATCCGCGGCATGGCGGCCCGCGACGGCCGGCTCGTGCTCGCGATCTCCGCCACCGAAAACTGGCTGGACAACGCCTGCGATTGGTCGGCGGTCGATCTCGCCCACTGCCGCCCCGGCTACAAGCCGACCCGCAAGCCGAAGGTTCCCTACGAGATCGTGCCCGACTCGCAGGGCGACTTCCTGCGGCTCTTTCGGCTCAAGGGCGACCCGCCGGGCTACGGCCATGCCGACGGCGGTCTTGTCTGGCTCGAATCGACGCGCGGACCCGAGAGCCGGCAGCACATCATGCTCTCGTTCACGAAGCCCGTGGCGATCGGCAGCTGCGTCTTTCCGGTGCCGGAGAATGCTCCGTATCGCGTGAAGCTGAGCGCGCTTGAGCCCGACGCCGCGTATCCGCCCAAGCCGTCGAAGCGGGATCAATGGATCGACTTCGAACGCCAGGCCGAGCGTGGCTGGGACGTGGCCGTCGCGCCGCCGAACACCGAGACGCGGGCCCTGCTCATCACCTTCTTCAAGGGCGAGGACGACGACCTCTCCGACGTGCTCGAGGCCGAGGAGGAGGCGGAGCCCGATTCGCCGT